>NZ_JBLODY010000069.1:0-20566 GCF_047785625.1 Solidesulfovibrio sp. C21 | reverse complement strand
GTGGGGTAGGGCGGACGCGAAGGCGTATTCTTCAAATATGCGCCGCGCGCGGCCGCCCTACCCCACGGCCAGCCGACCAAAGAAGAATTTGGCAAGGAGAAAGGAAATGGCGGCGGGAGTCTGGGACGGCATCGACAAGGAACGCGTGGGCCGTGGGCTGGTGACGGCTTTTATGAGCGACGAGTATCTGGAGGTTTTGGCCGAAATCAACAACGCCGAGACCGAAGGCGAGGTCCTGGCCGCCCGGGACAAGGTCAAGGATCTCATGGTGCTGTGGCGCGAGGAAGTGCCCGAATACGCCTTTGCCGTGGACGCGCTTTATCTTTTTTCCGAACAGATGCTGGAAATGCTTAAGGATATGGAAAAAGAGGATTCCCCTGCGGTTGACAGCCAGGCCTAGCGCCTTTATGTTGGAAAAACCCAAAGGGGAGTAGCTGTTTCGGGCAGGGTCAACATCACTGCGGCGTTCGCGCCGCCTGGCCCTGTCGTCGGTCCCTCGGTGCCGATCGGCGAGACCTTTGGCATGCATGCGCGTGCCAAGGTCTTTTTTTTCCGGCCGCGCCAACCCGAGGAGACATCATGAGAGCGCTCGTTCCCCTGTATTTCGCCCTGATCGCCTGCCTGCCCGGTCTGGCCGCCTCGCTCGCCGGGGTGCACCTGTCGCCCCAGACCACGGCCCTTGTGGCCGGCGCGGCCATCCTCGGCGCATCCTTCCTGCTTTTGTGGGCCTGCGACGTGGCCCAGCACGACATCCCCCAGGCCCTGGCCCTGGCGGTCGTGGCCCTGATCGCCGTTTTGCCGGAATACGCCGTGGACATGTATTTCACCTGGATGGCCGGGCAGCATCCGGACTCCGATTACGCCCACTTCGCCATCGCCAACATGACCGGGGCCAACCGGCTGCTTATCGGCGTGGCCTGGACGGCCGTGGCCGGCATCGTCTGGTGGCGCACGAGAAAGCCCGTGGTGCTGGAATCCGAACGCCGCCTGGAGGTGGTGTTTCTGGGGCTGGCCACGGCCTACGCCATCACCATTCCCCTGTCCGGCAGCCTGACCTGGGTCGATGGCGCGGTCCTGGTCGGGCTCTATGTCGCCTACATCGCCCTGGCCGGCCGCCGCGAGGCCGAGGAGCCCGATCTCGAGGGCGTGGCCGCCCGTATCGCGCGGCTTCCGGCCGTCAAGCGGCGGTGGGTCACGGCGTTGCTTTTTCTCTTCGCCGCCGGGGTCATCGTGGCCAATGCCGAACGTTTCAGCGAGGGGCTGGTGGCCACGGGGCGCATCCTCGGCGTCAGCGAATTTCTGCTGGTGCAGTGGCTGGCCCCCATCGCCTCGGAAGCGCCGGAATTCATCGTGGCCATCATGTTCGCCCTGCGCGGCCGGGCCGGACTGGCGCTCGGAAGCCTCGTCTCCTCCAAGCTCAACCAGTGGACCCTGCTTGTGGGCATGATTCCGGGCGTCTACGGCGTGTCGTCGGGATCGTTCGCCACGCCCATCCCCCTCGACGGGTTGCAATTGCACGAAATCCTGCTGACCGCCGCCCAGTCGCTCCTGGCTGTCGGCCTGCTGGCCGGGCTGCGCCTGGATGTGCGGGGGGCGCTTTTGCTCTTCGGCCTTTTCATCGGCCAGTTTCTGGCCCCGGCCGTGCCGAACGCGGTCTGGGCGCTGCTGCCCGGCCATCTGACCGGCGGGCAGGTGCATTATCTCTTCACGTTTTTGTATCTTGGCACATTTGTCGTGCTTTTGCCGCGCATTGGACCGCAACTGTTGGTCCTGGTCCGGCCGGGGCATCGCGGGACCTCTTGACGCGGCCCAAGGCCGGCCCTATGTACCGCCCCTCGCCCCGGAGATAGCCCCGGGGCGGGCACTTCTCAAACGAGGTCAGCCGTCATGCAGCATGGCTTTGAACTGCCTCTCGCCCTGGATCTTTTCGCCGTTTTCCTCATGGCCGCAACCGGGGCCATCGAGGCTATCCGTCGTCGCTTCGACCTGGTCGGCCTGCTCGGCCTGTCCCTGGCCACGGGCCTTGGCGGGGCGCTTATCCGCGACGGCATTTTTCTGCAATCCGGCGCTCCGGCCGTCATCAGCAACCAGGCCTATCTCTTCGCCGTGGCCGCCGCAGCCGTGGCCTGTCTCATTTTCGGCCGCCGGGCCGTGCTGTCCGAGCGGCTGGTGGCCGTGGTCGACGCCGCGGCCCTTGGGGCCTACGCCGTGGTCGGCATGGACAAGTCCCTGGCCTTCGGCCTGGCCTTTGCCCCGGCCGTGCTGGTCGGCACCATCAACGCCTGCGGCGGGGGACTCCTGCGCGACATCCTGACCCGCAAGGAGCCGCTGGTCTTCAGGCCCGGCCAGTTTTACGCCCTGGCCGCCCTGATCGGCTGCCTGACCTATCCGTTTTTGCTGCGCAGCCTTGGCCTGCCGCCGCTTTTCGCCGCGCTTTGCACCATCACCGTCACCTTCAGCCTGCGCATGCTGGCCATCACCTGCGACTGGCGCACCGCCCCGGTGCGTTCGACCGGGCTTTTCCCCCGCCGCCGGCGTCAGGCCCGCAACCCGGCTTGACGCCGGGCTCGGAAAGCGGGTCTATAACGGCAGTATCCCGAACCGCCGGCCGCGCCGGTAGGAGGAATTTGCCGTGACGCAACCTATCACCACGCTTTTTTGCGATGTCGGCGGCGTGATGCTCACCAACGGCTGGGACCGGGCGGCCAGAAAGCTCGCCTGCCGGACCTTCGACCTGGATTGCGACGAGGTCGACGAGCGCCACCACCTGACCTTCGACGCCTACGAGGAAGGCAAGCTCACCCTGGACGAGTACCTCGACCGCACCGTCTTTTACGCGCCCCGGACGTTTACCCGGGCGGCCTTCAAGGACTTCATGTTCAGCCGCTCCGAGCCCCTGCCCGACATGATCGACTGCTTGCGCGGGCTCAAGGCCAGGCACGGGATCAAGATCGTCACGGTCAACAACGAAGGCCGGGAATTGAACGAACATCGCATTCGGACCTTCGGCCTCGGCTGTTTTATCGACGCCTTCGTGTCCTCGTGCTTCGTGCATTTCCGCAAGCCCGACGCGGACATCTTCCGCATTGCCCTGGACATCGCCCAGACCGCGCCCGAGGAGGCGGTCTATATCGACGACCGGGCGCTTTTCGTGGAAGTGGCCGGGACGCTCGGCATCCGGGGCGTGGTGCACAAAAACGCCGCCCAGACCACCCGTGCGCTTGAGGCCATGGGGTCTTTTGCCGCCTATTGCCCGGTCGGCCAGGAGCTGGGCTAGGAAAAGAGTGTGCGAGAGGGGGGAAACTTTTTTTTAAAAAAAGTTTCCCCCCGGTTCGTCTTTTCGCTTCCTAAAACAAACTCAGTCCCATCTCGCCGTTTTGGGCGCACTCCGCGGCGTGGGCTTTCAGGAAGGCTTCTTCCCAGCGGAACACGTGGTCCACCACATTGCCGAGGATTTTGGGCAGGATGTCCGGGAAGCGTTCGGCGGTTTTGAGGAATTTTTCCCGGGACAGCACCAGGCATTGGGTGTCGGTCGCGGCCCGCACCGTGTAGAGCGCCTTGACCGAGCCCAAAAGGCCCAGGCCGCCGAAGAAGAAGCCCTTGCCGCGTTTGGAAAAGGAGACCTCGCAATCCTCGGTTTGCCGGGTCGTTTCCACCTCGCCGCACAGGAGGAAGAAGCAGCGGTCCAGCGCTTCGCCCTGTTCGCACAGGGCGTCGCCCGCGCCGAATTCCTCCCGGCCGGAAAGGTAGGCCAGCACCTTGACGACATCGAGGGGAACGCCGTTGAAAACGGGCAGTTCCCGCAGGATGTCCAGGCAGTCGTTGAAGCCGCAGCCCTTAACCCCTTCCAGATGCTCCGTGGACGAGTTCATACAGCATCCCCTTTTTTCCCATAAGCGCCGCATACGAGCCGGTTTCGACGATGCGTCCGGCCTTCATGACGGCCACTTTGTCGAAATTCTTGATGGTATCCAGCCGGTGCACCACGGAGATGACCGTGGAATTCCCTTTCCATTTGGTTTCGAGCAGGTTCTGGATGCGGGTCTGGGAGGCGTTGTCCAGCGCGGAGGTGGCCTCGTCCAGGATGAGCATGGGCGGTTCCTTGAGAAACGCCCGGGCCAGGGCCACCTTCTGGCGCTGCCCGCCCGAGAGGCGGTCGCCCATGGAACCGACCTGGAAATCCAGCCCGATTTCCAGGACGCGTTCCAGCATGTCCTCTTCGATGAGCAGGCTGACGATGGTCTTCTGGATCTGGTCCAGGATTTTGGGACTGGTGGTTTTGATGCGGCCGAAAAGGATATTGTCCATGACCGTCATGGAATAGAGGTAGTGTTCGCGCCTGAAGAACGTCACCGCGCCGGGCAGGTCGGTTTCGATGCGCTCGGCGAACATGGCCCGGCCGGAAAGGAGCAGGCCTTCCAGGATCGGGGACAGGCCGACGATGGAGTGGACGCCCGGGGTGAAGCGCAACGCCAGGGTCAAAAGCAGGCGTTCGTCCCCGGGGGGCAGCTTGTGCAGCCGCAGGCGGGCCATGCGGCCGGTCAGGTCGCGATAGGTGTCGAATTCGTCGGCCGTGATCGGGGTCTGCTCGAAGAAGGTGGCGTCCGGGGAGGGCACGTCTTTCAAGATGTCCACCGTCTTGGTGGCCAGTTCCGCGCCGGTTTGCACGAGCAGCATCTTGAGTCCCGCATCGTGCAGGAAACTCACGAAAAACGGGTTGGTGGTCAGCCTGTCCGGCTCCAGATCGTCGCGGGCCGGGGTGCCGAAGATCAGGTTTTCGGCCACGGAACTGTAGTACAGGTAGCGGGTGGGGTCGAAAAATTCCACCGAATCGGCCAGGGATTCGCCGTGCCCGGCGTGGTAGGCCTCGCGCACCCGGACCACCTTTTTGACCAGGTGCTCCTTCTTGCCTTCCTTGAAGACCGAATTGAGCGCGAAGCGCAGCACGTCGGCGAAAAGTCCCACCTGCTGCACCACGGCGATGATCTCGTCCAGGCTGGGCAGCCCGGCTTCGCCCGTGACGCCGTGGGCCTCGCGCCGGGCGTTTATGGCGTAGAGCAGGTTGTCCTTGATGGAGCCTTCGAAAATGAACGGGTGCTGGGAGACGATGCCCATGTTGTCGGCGATGTCGGACTTGGGCATCGCGTCGATGTCCAGGCCCGAGAGCTGGGCCGTGCCGGCGCTGTACTTGAGAATCTGGCAAAGGCACAGGGCCAGGGTGGACTTGCCCGAGCCGGAGAAGCCGACCAGGGCCACCTGTTCGCCGGGTTTCACGTCCAGGGACACGCCCTTTAAAAGCTGGATGCCGCCCGGGACCTCGAAGACCAGATCCTTGGCCATGATGGCCCCGTCCAGGGGAAGCGGCTCGCGGGGCTCCTCGGGCTCGGGGAGAAATTCCGGGTCGCCCTCGAAATATTCCATGATCCGGCCGTAGCTGACCGAGGCGTCCTGCCAGGTCTGGTAGAAGTCCATGAGCTCCTTCCAGGGATCGTAGAGCTTTTCGTTGGCCGAGAGGAAGGCCACCAGGGCGCCGAGGTCGAAGCGGCCGTTTATGGCCAGGTAGCCGCCGACGAGGAAGAGCACGAACGGCCCGAGATTCTGAAAGAAGTTGTTGGAGACCTTGATGGAGAACTTGTAGAGGTTCCACGTCACGCGGATGCGGCACAGCTTTTCGGCCCAGCCCCCGAAGCGGGCGCTTTCCAGCTTGAAGCTGGCGTTGGCGTGGATTTCGTGGATGCCGGAGATGGTTTCGCTTATGAGCGTGGACAGTTTGCGGCCGGTGTCCACGCGCTGTTTGTTGGCGGCATTGGCCCGGCGTTGCAGGGCCGGGATGACCAGGATGGCGATGGGGTAAAGGGCCATGCTGATGATGGCCATAAGCGGGTTCAAGTAGAAAAGGTAGCCGGCGAAGGCGAGCAGGGTCAGCAGGTTGGTCACGGGCACGGCGATGGCCTGGCCCACGAACTCGCCGGTGTTGGCCACTTCGGAGATGAGCGAGGAAACGACCATGCCCGGCGAGGCCTTGCGGAAAAAGGACATGGGCAGGGTCAGGATGTGGGCGTAGAGCTTTTTGCGCAGATCGAGCAGGGACTGCTGGCCGATATAGGTTTGCAGGGCGTTGATGGCGTACTTGAGCCCCGAGGCGGCCACCACGCAGGCGAGATAGTAGCCGCAGTACATGAGCAGCAAATCCAGGCGCTTGAGGCCGATAGCCTGGTTGATGATCTTCTTTTGCATTTCGAGGGGCAGCACACGCACGGCCACGGTGACCATGATGATGGCGAGCAGCACGGACTGGAGCTTGAGATTGCTGGTCCAGACCCAGGAGGTAAGCGAGCGTTTGTAGAGGACTTCCGGGATTTCGGGACGAAGCTTCATGGGGCGATCCGCCTTTTGTGGCTGCAGTGTCGCGGGCGCGCCGGGATCACGGCGCGCGTCAGTTTTGGGAGCGTCCGGACCGGGCCGTGATCAGAGACAAAGCCAATCCGGCCAGTTCGCCGAACTGCGGCTTGGCGATCTGGCCATCGGCGCCGACGGAAGCGCCCTTGTGGCGCAGTTCCTCGGTGATAAGCGAAGAGAAAAGCACCACCGGCGTCGTGCGAAGTACCGGGTCTTCCTTGATGTTTCGGGTGAGCGTATACCCGTCCATGCGCGGCATTTCGATGTCGGAAATAACGATGTCGAAGCGTTTGCCGTCCTGCCCGCGCAAGAGGCCAAGGGCCTGCTGGCCGTCGCCGGCCGGCACCACCTCGAAATTGGCCGCTTCCAGCCGGTCCTTGATCATGTGGCGCATCATGCCCGAGTCTTCCACCACCAGGGCCCGCAGCCGTTTTTCGGATGGGGCGGGCATGTCCGCGTCGCCGCCCAGGCTGTCGTCGAGTTCGAGGATGATTTTTTCCAGGTCGAGCAGCTGGATGAAGCGATTTTCCAGGCGGGTGAGCCCGGTGATGCAGTTGGCGGCAAGCTTGGCCAGGGCGGGGTGGGGCGGTTCCACGTCACGCCAGTGGACCCGGTGGATGTGGGTGACGCCCGAGGCCAGAAACCCGGTGGTGCGCTCGTTGAAGCGCGTGACCAGGATGATTTCGTTTTTGCGGGGCACGCGCGGGATGTCCAGCCAGACGGCCAGATCGAGCACGGGCAAGGCCGTCTCCCGCAGGGCGATGGTGCCCATGAAGCAGGGATGGGGTGCGCCGGGCAGGGGGGAAAGTCCCGGACTTTCGATGACCTCCAGCACCTTGGCCACGTTGATGCCGAACGACGACAGCCCGCGCGCGGACCCTTCGTCGATGAAAAACTCGATGATCTCGAGCTCATTGGTTCCGGCTTCGAGCAGAATGTCGGCTTGGGCCATGGGCTCTCCCGGGGTGGGACGTTTCCGTCAGGCGGCGAAAGGTGGTCAGGGGACAATCAGCCATGGATAGCCCAGGCATGGCGTTGTGTAAATCGTGCCGGGCCCGGGCCTGCCTGAAAATCAGGGGTGGTTGACAGCGCCGTACGGGTTCTTATAGCCAAAAGAAGAGTAAAAGCCCAGGCGACCCGCCGCATTGTCTCGTGGAAAGGTTTGCAGGGGGGCTGTCTTTGAGGGCGTGCCCGGGGGGACCGGGACGAAACAACAAGGAGGGCGTCATGAAACGCCAGGCGGCTGCGATCCTTTTGTTGGCCTTGTGCCTGCTGCCCGCGTCGGCCATGGCCACGTCGTTCACCTGGGATTTTCCGGGGACTTCCGGTTCCTATTCCTCGGACGGCTCGACCAGCGCCACCACGTCCGGCACGCTGAGCGCGGACACGACCACGGTCAGCTGGGACCTCACCTTCGGCACCGGCGGGGCCCTCTCGGGTTCGGGCTCGGCCCTCGTCAGCGGCCAGACCTATTCCGGCACCTTTAACTTCAGCGATCTTTTCAGCCTGCTCTTCTTCTAGCAGTTGCGGCCGGCCTCCGGTTCCGGTTGACCGGAACACCATGTCCCGCCCGCGGTGTCGGGGCGGGGGGGCCGGCTGCGCCACGGCGCATGCTCGAACGCAAACTCGATATTTTCGTCCACGACCACAACGGCGTGCGGCGGCTTTTCACCTACCGGCGCTGGATGTTCCTCGCGTCCATGGCCACTGTGGCGGTATTGGCGGTCGGGGTGCTCGTGTTGTGGCGGTACCAGACGGACTATGCCGATCTGGCGGGCAGGCGCCGGGCGGCCCTGGGCCGGCTGGCCGACCAGAAGGCCCAGGCCTTGCGGTTGCGGGAGCGGGTGCGCCGGCTGGGCGAGGAGGCGGCGCGGATACGCTCGTTTGACGCCAAGCTCGGCGTCATGGTCGACGCCCCGGGTGGGCCCGGCGTGGGCGCGCCGGACACGCCCGGCCGGTTGCCGGGCACGGCCCTTGGCGACGACCTGGGGCGGCGGCTGTTCGATTTTCTGGCGGCGCTCGGCAACCGCATGGCCGTGGAGGAGGCGTTGCAGCAGGATCTGGCTCGCCTGCTTACCGAGCGCAAACTGGAATTTCTGGCCAAGCCGTCGCTGTGGCCGGCCAGGGGCTTTATCACCTCGGGATTCGGCTCCCGGCCTTCGCCCTTTGGTCGGGGCGGGGATTTCCACAACGGGGTGGACATCAAGGTGCCCATGGGCAGCCCCGTCTACGCCGCCGGGGCCGGCCGGGTCACCGACGCCGATTACATGCACGGTTACGGCCTGCGCATCGTCATCAGCCATGACTTCGGCCTGGAGACGGTCTACGCCCACATGCAAAAAGCCGAGGTCAAACCCGGCCAGTTGGTCAAACGTGGCCAGCGCATCGGGCTTTCCGGCAATTCCGGCCGCACCACCGGGGCGCATCTGCACTACGAGGTGCGCGTCGACGGCACGCCGGTCAATCCGCGCCGCTACCTGCTCGACTGAGCACGCGACAGGCTGTGTCCCCCAGCGCCTGCCGCACCTCGCGCCATTTCGCCTCGAGTTCCGCCCAGGCCGTCTCCGCGTCGCGTGCGGCGGCGACCGACATATCCGGGGCGGCAAACAGGCCGTCGAGCTTGGTCCGCGCGCCGCACAGCTGGCCCACGGCGGCCAGGGTGCTGGCCTGTCCCGGCCCGGCATGCTGGTGATGGGCCACGGCCAGGTCGCCGGCGTATACGGCCCGGCGGCCGGCCAGAAACCCATGCAGGTCGCGGGCCAGATCATCGAACTGGCTGGGGGAAAAGCGGATGTCGAAGGGCGCGCCGCCGCCAAGGGCCGAGCCCCGAAGCAGATGGCAACACCCGGACACGGACGGGCAGGGACGCCGCGCGGCGTTAAGCCCGAAGTCCGGGCCCGGGCCGTAATTGACCAGGGGCCGCACCGTGTTGGCGGCATCCGGCGGCAAAAGCCGCACGTCGGCCGCCTGGACGGCCGCTGCCGCCCGGGGCGCGGCGGCGACCACACGCGCCCCGGCCACGTCGGCCTGCGGATCGTCGCGAAGCGCCCCGACCAGATTTTCCAGCCAGCCGGCGGGCAGGCTCACGTCGTCGTCCAGGTAGGCGACGCGATCCTCCGGCTCCAGGCGGGCCGTGGCGGCCAGCCAGTTGCGGGCCGCTGGCGCGCCGATGTTGACCGGCAGGCGGATGGCGGCGAAGCGGCCGGGAGGAAATCGCCCCGCCGCCGCCCGGCAGACGGCCTCGGTGTCGTCCGTGCCGCCATTGTCCAGCACCACCACGCGAGCCGGTCCGAGCCTGCTCATGGCAAGGCTGGCAAGCGTTCGCGCGAGCAGGCCGGCCCGGTTCCAGGTGTAGAGAAAGACGAACGCCCGGCCGGGCATGGCGTCGAGATCGGCCGGGGCCGGGGGAAAAAGCAGGGTATGCAGGCGCAGGGTCAGCCCGGGATGCCAGTTTTCGGCCCGCCACAGGTCGGCCAGCACGGTCGTCGCGTCATCGGTCCGGCCGATTTCGGCCAGACCGTGGGCCAGGGCCAGGGCGTAAAAGCGGGGGAAAAGCTCCCGGTCGCAGGCGGAAAGGGCGGCCAGCCCCGCCTGCGGGCCGTCCCAGGCAAAGGCGGCCTCCACGGCCAGCCGCGCGCCGACCGGGGCCAGGACCGGATCGGCGGCCAGGGCGTCGGCCACGCGCCGGGCCAGCTTGGGCAGGCCCCGGGCCAGGGCGAAATCGAAGGCCTTGCCGCGCCAGAAAAGGCCATGGACCGCGTCGTCCATGCCCCGCGCCAGAAAGGCGGCTCCGGCTTCGGTATCCGTCCCGTCGCGAAGCCGTGGCCAGTCCCGCGCTTCCCGGGTCCCTTGGGGGGGGCGTATCGCCTTGGCCAGGGCGGCGCACAAGGCCCGAGGCCGCGCCCCTGCGCCGATGCGACGGGCGGGGGGGAGCGCGCTGGCGGCAAAAGCGGCGTCCAGCGGGGAGCGCTCGAAATTCCAGGCGGCCAGGGCGTCGGCCAGGCCGGCCAGCCTTGGCGTATCCTTGGCGGCGACGACCAGACCGGCGGTCAGGTGGCGGGCCAGCCACGGCCCCTCCAGTCCGAAGGCCCACAGCGGCAGCGCCTGGCGCAGGACGCCGGGCGGCGGATACGGAAAAAGGGCGGGGCGCTGGGGCATGAACGTTTCCTTGGCATTTTGTCGGCCAGAGCTTCACGATTTGACGAAAAACGTGTTAGAGGGCATGTAACGCAATCCTGGAAGCAAGGACAATGCATCCCGTCCCGGAGTTTCGGGCGATACGCGGAGAAAAATGCCGATGCTGCACCATATGAAATCGTTTGCCGTGGCCGCCATGGCGGTTTGCGGCCTGCTTGGCGTTTTTGTCGTTTCCGGCTGCGGCAAATATGAGAACCTGGAGCGCAATGCGCAGTATGTTTCCGACGACCTTGCCCGTGAAAACGCGCAGGTGGCCTACGAGAACGTGGTGAAAGCCCACGAGCGTTGGGTGTCCGCCGGAGGCGGCAAGGCCGCGGACGACCATGCCTACGCCACGTACAAGGACGTTTACGAACAGTATGCCGTTTTGTATAATGAACTGTTGGACCGCAAGGGAGACGGCTTCTCCGGGCATCTGCACACGGTGGCCGACGAATTGCCACCGCCGCCGCCGGGCATGCCGGCGAAAGCGCCCAAGCCCCGGACGCCTTCGCCAAAGCCGGTTTCCAGCGCGCCCGTGAGCCATGAACTGGGCGATGCGTCCGCTGCCGCTCCGGCGGCGGGCATCCCCATGACCCCGGCGGTTCCGGCGGCGAAGCCAAAACCGGCAGCCGCGACCGACAATCCCTTTGTGCCGGTTTCCGGCCAGAGGCAGACTTCCGCCAGGACGACGGCCAAGGCGCCAGCGTCGGGCGCGGACAGCTACGTTATCGCCTCGGGCGACACCCTGCGCAAGATTGCCAAGCAGTTCGGCATCACCGAAAAAAACCTCATGGATGCCAACGGCATCACCGATCCCGACAAGCTCGCCGCCGGTAAGTCCCTCACTATTCCAAAGCATTAGAAGAGTGGAACCGGGGGGAAACCTTTCTTGCAGAAAGGTTCTCCCCCCGGACCCCCTTTCCAAAGACTTTTAACGATAACAGCCTGTTACCGTTAAAAGTTTTGGGGAGGGGAGAGCGCGAGAGGGGGACACTTTTTCCAAAAAGGGTCCCCCTCTCGCACAGCTTTGTCTCTTACCCAAAAATTCCCTGCATAGCCGCGATGAGGTCCGTGAGGCGTTTGTCGTAGGTGTGTTCGGCCAGCACTCGTTTGCGGGCGGCCGTGGCGATGCGCGCGCGCTCGGCGGGGTGGGCCAGGTAGTGGCGCAGGAGGGGACCGATTTCGCCCGGGTCGGCGTAGGTTACGGCCTCGCGGCCGATGTCGAAGAGCCGGGCCAGCTGTTCCCGGGCGTCGGAAAGGACGAACGCCCCGGTGGCGGGTGCGTCGAACACCCGCTGGTTGACCGCGCCCTTCATCTGCAAACTCGTGCAGTTGAGATTGACCGCGCTGCGCGGGTAAAACCCGGGCAGGTCGGCGTAGTAGTCCAGGGGGCCGACGGACCGCCATGTTTTGCCCTGGCCGGGCAGAACCGTCTCCCAGTCGGCATCGCCGGCGATACGCGGCGAAAAAGGCAGGATTTCCCGTACGCAGGCATGGCGGTAGCGCTTCGTCGCCTCCCAGGTCAGCGCCAGTTCGGCATGAAGGCGCGCCTCGGCCGTGGGCAGCGCGTGGTAGGCGGGGGCACAAGCCGGGTCGGCGGCGAGAAAGCGTCCGGCGCTTTTTTCCGGGCTGGCCGCGAACGCCACCGCCGCTTGCGGCAGGGCGCTGCGCAGGGCGGGAAAGGGGACGAGCCGGGCGAGCGCCTTGCGGGCCTGTTCCACCATGGACGCGCCGACAAAGGAGACCTCCGCTCGCCAGGGGTGGGGTGCGGCGGGATCGGCGGCCAGGGGGGAAAACAGGTGCGGGTCGGTGCCCAGGGGCAGCCAGGCCGTGTGGGCAAAGCCCGCCGCGGCGAGTTCCGGCAGGGCGTCGGCGTCGTAGGAAAAGACCATGGTCGCGTCCGTGGCCAGGGCGGCGTAGTCGTGGACAATGAGCCTCGGGCTGTCCACGAACCAGGAGGCCAGGGGCAGGCCGATGTCGGCCAGAAGCCCGGCCAGGCATCCTTCCCGGTCGAGGCCCAGGTGGTTGACGGTGAGCGCCATGTCCGGGCGGAAATCGGCGATGGCGGCCAGGATTGCGGCCACGGTCCCTTCCTCGCCGGTGTCGCCGGTTCCGGTGGCCACGCGCCGCCAGGGAACGGCGAGGCGCGTCAGTGCCGCCTCGATCTCGCGGTAGAGGAAATAGGGGCGCGAGAGGAGGAGCACCCGGGGAGGCCCTCCGGCGAAGCGCGGGCCGCGAAGGCGCGCGCGCAGGGCGTCGTAGCCGCGCAGGGCGGTTGTGGCCGCGCCGTACCAGCCCGGGTCCAGGCGGGGGTAGGCCGGGTGGGCGATGACGGCCAGGGCGGAAAATCCGGCCTGCCGGGCCGCGTCCGTGACCGTGGCCGCCGCCCGGCGCGGGTCCGCGTCGTCCAGGAAGACGACGGAGGGCGTTGCGGCCAGCGCCCCGCGCACGCCGGTTGCGGCATCGATGGCCGCTTCCTTGTCCAAAACGAAGATCGGCCCGGCATGGTTTGCGGCCACGGCCGCGATGCCGGCGCCGAGCCCCGCGCCGACGAAGACCGGCAGCCCGCCGGAGGCCAGACCGGCCAGCGCGCGGGCGCGCTCGGCCGCGGCTCCGCCCCGGCCGGCCAGATGGCGCACCTTGCCCGAAACGGTCAGGCGCACGTCGGCAAGCGACCCATCCGGACCGGTGACGGCCGTGGCGATGTAGGCTGGTGCGGGCGGGCTGTCCATGGGGCGCGCCTCAGCGGACTTGCAGGATGCGGGTGACGGCCTTGCCGGGGATGCTGACAATGCCCTGGAGCACCCGGTAGACCATCTCGCCGAGCATCTTGCTGCGGTCGATGGTGAGCTTGGGGTTGTCGAGGGGGCCGATGATGGTGGCCGGCACCTGGCCGCCGCTGGCCAGGGTGGCCGCGAGGCTCAAATTGATGCTTTCGTCGCGCAGATCCACGTTGCCCTTGCCGGAGACGCGCATGCGTGGGCTTTCGATGAGAAAATCGTCGCTATGGGCCACGCCGCCCCTGGCCTGCCAGGACGAGGAAAAGACGTCGAAGGGGATGTTCTCGGCCGTGGGTCTCGCGCCGGACTTGGTGGCCGGCTCGCGCACCTTGAGGGTGCCCCGGGTGATTTGCAGGCTGGCGTTGCCGGCCAGATTGTCGCGCAGTTCCATTTCGTTGGCCCCGCTGGTGCGGGCGGCCAGAATGAAGGTCCCGCTGCCGGAGCCGAGCGTGTCTCCCTCGGCCCAATCCCACAGAAACCGCGCGATCTCGATGCTCTCGAGCTTGAGTTCGACCAGGGTCTTGAGCGCCGTGTCCCTGGCGTCGCCCCGGATGTCGGCGGCGAACCGGCCGCCGTAAAAGTGCGGACAGTCCTGGTGATAGGTGAAGCGCCCGCCCTTGGCGTCGGCGGTGATGGCGGTGGGCCCGAAGACCACGTTGCCCTTTTTGAACCAGCCGAGTCGGATTTTGGCTTCCAGGGCCAGACTTCGCAGCACATCGAGCTCGAGCGGCTTGCGCAGTTCGGACAGCGGTGGCGGGCCCGAGACCGCGTGGTGGGGAAAATAGGCGTCCCAGTCCAGCCGGTTCACGGTCAGGTCCCATTTGCCGCGCCGGGGATTGTAGTCGGGCACCGTGCCGCTGCCGGCGAGGGTCACGTCGTCCACGGTGACCGAAAGACGTTTGACGTCGAGGCCGCGGCCGGAAGCCGTGCCGGATGCCGCGAACGTTCCCTTGCCCAGGCGATCGGCCGGCAGATCGGCCGGCAGGGCCACGCCCCAGTCGGCCAGGGCCTTGCGCGGGGAGAGGGATCCTGTGTCCACGGAAAAATTGGTGGGGGCGCTTTCGCCGCCCTTGCGCCAGACCTTGACCGTGACCGGCACGCCGCCGGCGGTAAGATGCATCTCGCCGGTGGTGAAACCGCCGGAGGCGTCGGGCGTTATCGGCCCGGCCAGGGCGAGCTTGACCGCCTTGCCGGAACCGCCGGGTTTGGCCAGTGCCGAGGCTTCGATCCTGACCGGGGCGGGGAGGCGCACCTTGCCCGCCCCCTCCACGAGCAGCGGACCGGCGGCGGTCAGCTTGACGTCGGTCAGGCCGAAGCCGGCAAGCTGGCTGACGGCCAAGGAGGCGTCGCAGCCAAACGTGTTGTCCGGGCCGGCCCCCGCGTCGCGCCCGGTCAGGGTCAGCAGGGCCTTGGGCACGGTGAGGGTCTGTCGGCTGCTTCCCTGGCCCAGGGCCAGATGGGCGGCGTCGGTTTCGAGAGTGGCCGAGATCCCGGTCAGCTTCCCTTTGGCATTTTTTTGCGCCGCGAACCCGGCCTTGGCCGTGAGGGTTCCGGACAGGGAAAAGCCGTTCGGCGAGACGCCGGGCAGGCGGGCCGCGTTGATCCCGGCCACGACCAGGGAGGCGTCGATTTTCCCGGCCGGCGTGGTTTCGACCTTGCCCGAAAGCTTGCCGCCGAAAAGCTCCCCGCCCGTCAGCACGCCGGTCATTCTGCCGCCGGCCACCGTCAGGCCCAAGACCACGTTTTTGGCCGCGATGCCCCGCGCCGACACGCGTCCCAGTCGCAGTTTGCCTTCGGCCTGCATGGCGTCCGCCGTGTCGCCTTTGGCGACGGAGGCGCCGGAAAGGGCGGCAAAGCGGTCCAGGTCCAGGTCCTCGGCGGCGAGGTCGAAGCCGAGGTTGCCCGCCGCGTCCGTGTCGTAGGTGATCTGGCCGGTGAGCCCCGTGCTGTCGATGGTGGCCGAAATCCCGGTCAGGGCCGCCTTGGCCACGGCCCGGCCGATGCCCGGGGTGACGGTGACGGTCCCTTTGGCATTTAACGGCGCGGAAAAGGGGACGAGCCCGGCCAACCCCACAACCGCCGCCGCCTGGGCCGGGTCCGGGGTCTGGAGCGCGATGTTGCCGCGCGCCCCCTCGGCATGGAGGCGTCCCAGCAGCCGCAGCCGGCTTGGCAGGGCGGCCGGCTTGCCCGCCTCCGGGGTCGGCGTCACGGCGGCCCGGGCGTCGAGGCCCAGGCTCCCCGGCGTTTCGGGGGACGCGCCGTCCGGCCCGGCGTCGATGCGCACGTCAAGGGCGGCCATGCCGCCGGGAAGGACGATGGAGACGGGGTACAGGCGCAGCAATCCCCCGCCGCCGGTCAGCGTGGCATGGGCGTCGGTCATGGGGAGTCCCGCCAGACGGCAATGGCGCAGGTCGATCCTGGCGTCGAGAACGCCCTTGGCCGGCCAGTAGCCGGGCCAGGGCGCGGGCCAGGACCAGGAGGCCGTGCCCGCCGGCCGGGGCAGGGCGTCGAAATCCACGTCCGTGGCGGCCAGGGTGGCGTCAAGGCGCGGGCCCTGGTCGAAGGTCAGGCCGGCCTTGGCCGTGATGCGCCCCTGGCCCGGCAGCGACAGGGTCGCCTCCCGAAGGGCGATGCCCGAGGCGTCGGCCGTGGCGTCGAGGGCCAGGGACAGCCTGCCCGGGACGTGCTCTTCCGCGGCGGAGAATCTGGCCTGGCTGTCGCCGGCGGGTTTCGGCGCGGCGGCATCCGGGGCGGGCGCGGCCACAAGGCTGCCCGGCGGTTCGCCCGGGGTGAGTCCCAGAAGCTCGCGCCATTTCCCCTGGGAGTCCAGGGACAACTCGAGGCGCGTGGTCAGTCTGGCGTCGCCGGGCAGGTCGGAGAGCGTGGCCGTTCCGGTCAGGCGCGCCTCGGGCAGCCGGGCGTCCAGGTCGGTCACGGTGAGCGTCTTGGTCCCGGGGGCGTAGGCGGCGGTCAGCCGGGAGGCCACGCGCAGCGGCGTCGCCCCGCCGGGAACCACGGGATGGTCCACGGTCAGGATGGTTTCCACCAGGGTCTTGCCCAGTTCCAGGCTGCCGGTCGCGGCGTCGAGCCCGGCCTTGCCCGAGGCGTGGCATTCGAGCTGGCCGCCGGCCATGAAGCCCCTGGCCAGGAAGGAGATCGAGAAATCGAACGGCTGGCTTCGGCCCGTTTTGAGATTGGCCTTGGTCACGGACAGCGTGCGGCCCGTGACGGCGTCGTCATAGGTGACGGTGGCGTTTTCAAGCCGCACGTCGCGGGGTTCGGGGGCCACTTCCCAGCCCGGGGCATCGGTGGCGGCGGTCTGGCGCGGCGCGGTCAGGTCGTCCCAGTTGGCGCGGCCCGAGGTGTTGCGCCGCAGGGTCAGGGTCAGGTCGCGCACCCGCACCGAACCCGGCGACACCACCCGGCGTAAAAGCGGCAGCATCCGGATGGTCAGTTCCACGCGCCGGGCCGTGAGCATGGGCGCATCGCCGAATCCCGGGGCGTCGGCCACGGTCACCGGTCCCATGGACAGGCCGAACCAGGGCACGAACAGGATGGAGACGTCGCCGGTGATGGTCACCCGCCGGCCAAGCGCATCGGAAAGGGTCTGCTCGGTGATGGTCTTGAGCCGCGCCGCGCCGATAAGCTCCCGCGCCACGGGCGGCAGGACGAACACGGCCAGGGTGGCGCTTATGGCCGTCAAGGCGATCAGCCGTTGCAGCCGTCGCAGGCGCATGGCGCGTTTTCGGGAGGGATCGGGCGTGGATGCGGGCATGGACGTTTGGCGTGGCGCGGGGAAACCCTAAAGGCTGACGCTGAAGCCCGTGCGTCCCGGAAGGCCGCGCTGGGCCTCCACGATGCAGGTGCGCCCGGCCTTGGTCAGCAGCAGATAGGCGGCCTGCTTGCCGACATCGTCCACCTGGACGCTCCAGCCCCGGGCAGTCAGGTCTTTTTTATAATACGCGGTGATGGCGGCCGGCGGTTCCCCTGTTTCGAAAGTCACCACCGTGGCCTTGGGAAAGCGGAAAATTTTTTTGAACGCCGCGCCCGGGAAAATGCCGGCCTTGCCGTCGAGCACGGCCCGGTAATCCTCCTGGGCCGAGGCCGGGCGGCACACGGCGCAAAAGGCGAGCAAAAGGACGAAGACAAGCGCGGCATGACGCGGCGACACGGTGGTCCTCCTTGCGGACGCACCCGTTGTGCAACGATAGCCGGGCGAAGTCAAAGGCGACCGGGCAAAGCGGGGTTGCCGTTTTCGGAAATCCATGCTTTTTTCCAAAAAAACGTTTTCGGAGCGCGCATGCGAAAATTGATGCCGGCAACCCTGCTTCTTCTGGCCGTTACCCTGGCCGCGTCCGCAGGCTGCACCAGGGCCACGGGCGGCGGCGAGGCCAGGTACCTCACCCTCTTCTCCAATGTCTGGCAGCGGTGCCACACGCTGGGCCTGTACCAGGTCAAGGTCGAGGCCGTGACCACGCGGCCCGACGGCGTCAAACGCGTGGTCGTCGCCTACGTGTTCGACAACGGCATGGTGCCGGACCAGGGCCGGGCGGCCATGCTGGTCTCGCCGAACGGCCAGCTGGCCAGCGACTGCGTGCTCGACCTCGAGGCCGACATCTGCCTGTGCGGCGCGCAGAAGGATTGGCACGACGGTCCATAGAAGAGGCGAAGAGCCGGGGGGAAACTTTTCTGAAGAAAAGTTTCCCCCCAGGCCCCCCTTCAAAAGACTTTTACAATAATAAATAGGGGATGTTGCCGATGTGGTATCCCCAAAGCCAAAAACTTTAGGAAGGGGAGAGCGCGAGAGGGGAGAACCCTTTTTAAAGGGTTTCCCCTCTCGCATCTCCTATCCCCTCCCTGGCAACCAGCCAAAGGCAGATCCATGTCCAAAGTTTATCTCCTTGGGGCCGGTCCCGGCGATCCGGGGCTTATCACCGTGCGCGCCAGGGACATTCTCTCTCGCGCCGACGTCGTGGTCTATGATTACCTGGCCAACAAGGCCTTTCTCGATTTTTGCCGTCCGGATGCGACGATCTACTATGTGGGCAAGAAGGGCGGCGATCACACCCTGCCCCAGGACAAGATCAACGACCTGCTCGTGGAGATGGCCAAGGCCGGCAAGATGGTGGCGCGTTTGAAGGGTGGCGACCCGTTCGTGTTCGGGCGTGGCGGCGAGGAGGCCGAGGAGCTGGTGGCCGCCGGCTGTCCCTTCGAGGTCGTACCCGGCGTGACCTCGGCCGTGGCCGCGCCGGCCTATGCCGGCATCCCCATCACCCACCGCTCGTTTTGCTCGTCGGTGTCGTTTATCACCGGCCACGAGGACCCGACCAAG
Organism: Solidesulfovibrio sp. C21; assembly: GCF_047785625.1. Classification (NCBI taxonomy): domain Bacteria; kingdom Pseudomonadati; phylum Thermodesulfobacteriota; class Desulfovibrionia; order Desulfovibrionales; family Desulfovibrionaceae; genus Solidesulfovibrio; species Solidesulfovibrio sp. C21. The sequence continues at coordinate 1,876 of NZ_JBLODY010000069.1, read as the reverse complement.
GCCGAAAGCTCGCTCAACTGGGAGGCTTTCGCCCGTTCCGGCTCCACGCTGGTTTTTTTCATGGGCGTCAAAAACCTGCCCCATATCACCGAAAACCTCATGAAGGCCGGCATGCCCGGCGACACCCCGGCGGCACTGGTGCGCTGGGGCACCACCTGCCACCACAAGAGCCTTGTGGCCACCCTCGCCACCATGGCCGAAGAGGCCGCCAAAAAGGGCTTCGCCCCGCCGTCCCTGTTCGTGGTCGGCGGCGTGGTGTCCCTGCATGACACCCTCGGCTGGTATGAGAAGCGTCCGCTTCTGGGCCAGGGCGTGGTGGTGACGCGCAGCCGCGAACAGGCCAGCGACCTGACGCGGCTGCTCACCGACGAAGGGGCCTGCTGCTACGAGTTTCCGGCCATCGAGATCGCGCCCCTGGAAGACGCCGATCCCGTGCGTCAGGCCATCGGCCGGCTCTACGATTACGACTGGGTGATTTTCACCTCGGTCAACGGCGTCAAATGTTTTTTCGCCGAAATCGACACCCTGTCCCTCGACGCCCGGGTCTTTGCCGGCATCCGCGTGGCCGCCATCGGCCCGGCCACGGCCCAGGCGCTTGCCGCGCGCGGCCTTCGGCCCGATTTCGTGCCCGATCGTTTCGTGGCCGAATCCGTGGTCGCGGGGCTGCTCGACCAGGGCGTGGCCGGAACCCGGGTGCTTATCCCCCGCGCCCGTGAAGCCCGCGAGGTGCTGCCGGAAAAGCTGGCCGAGGCCGGAGCCTACGTCGACGTCCTGGCCGTCTACGATACCAAGCCCGTGGACCAGGACCCGGCCGAGATCGTCGAGGCCATGCGCTCCGGCGCGATCCGCTACGTCACCTTCACCAGCTCCTCCACGGTGAAGAACTTCTTCGCCAAGGTGCCGCCCGAGGTCGTCAGGGAAGCCTCCGGCGTGAAGCTTGCCTGCATCGGGCCCATCACGGCCAAGACCCTGGGCGAGTTCGGGTTCACGCCGGACATCGTGGCCGAGGCCTACACCGTGCCGGCCCTGGCCAAGGCCGTCATCGACGACGCCGTGGCCGCAGCCGGCAGCGCGTCATGAGCCTGCCCCTGGCCGTGCTCGTTTCCGGTTCGGGCTCGAACCTGCAAGCGATCATCGACCGAATCGAGGCGGGCCGCATCGACGCCCGCCTCACAGCGGTCCTCTCGGACAAGGCCGACGCCCACGGCCTTGTCCGGGCCGCGAAGCACGGCATCCCGACCCGCGTCCTGTCCCCTGGCGGGTATCCCGACCGGGCCGCCTTCGACGCGGCTTTGCTGGCCGCCGTGCGGGAATCGGGCGCGCAGGCCGTTGTCCTGGCCGGGTTCATGCGTCTCCTCGGCAAGGACTTCATCGCCGCCTACCGCGACCGCATCCTCAATATCCACCCGGCCCTGCTGCCGAGCTTTCCGGGCCTTCGCGCCCACGGGCAGGCCGTCGACTACGGCGTGGCCATCTCCGGGGCCACGGTGCATTTCGTGGACGAGAAGATGGACAACGGCCCCATCGTCATCCAGGCCGCCGTGCCGGCCCTGCCGGACGACGACGCGAAAAGCCTCGGCGCGCGCATCCTGACCCTGGAGCACCGCATCTACCCCCAGGCCGTGGCCTGGCTGGCCGCCGGACGCCTCGCCATCGATGGCCGCCGGACGCGTCTGGCCCCGTCCGATGCGCCGCTTGCCGCCATGCCCAGTCCCTGCCTGGTCAATCCTCCCTTGGAGGAAGGATTTTAGGGGGAGGATGCCTCCGGCGGCCAGGGGGAAACTTTTTGAAAAAAGTTTCCCCCTGGACCCCCTTCAAAAACTTTCAAAAATAGTTTTATCGGGTTGTCCTGATTGTCAATTTGATGGGGGGACCG
>NZ_JBLODY010000068.1:0-20642 GCF_047785625.1 Solidesulfovibrio sp. C21 | reverse complement strand
CGTTTTTCAAATGGCGGGAATCCGAAAACTACCGAATCGGTACTTGGCGCTTCGGGCGCGAATAGGAAACGGGCGGTTAGACTGCGTCAGCCGGCTTGACTTCGGGCCACATAGGAAAGACTTTCAAAAATAACAACAAAGTATCTGTTGTACGCCACCAAAATATAAAATTTAGGAAGGGGAGAGCGCGAGAGGGGAGAACCCTTTTTAAAGGGTTTCCCCTCTCGCATCCTCTTCATCCTCTCGCATCCTCTTCATCCTCTCGCATCCTCTTCACCTCTAAAGCTGCAACTCGTAAAACAGGGCACCGGGCAGGGGATTGTGGCAGTAGGGGGGGATAGGGACGAAGCCGAGCTTTTGGTAGAGCGCATTGGCGGCGGTCATGGTGGTGAGCGTATCCAGGCGGATGGCTTCGTAGCCGCGTTCGCGGGCACCCCCCACGGCCGCCTCGGCCAAGCCCCGGCCAAGGCGCTGGCCGGCATAGGCCGGACGCACGAAAAGCCGCTTCATCTCGCAGCGGCCTTCTTCAAGGGGACGCACGGCCACGCATCCCGCCGGCATGCCCTCCATCCAGGCCAGCCACACCCCGCCGTCCGGCGAGGCGTAGCAGCCGGGCAGGTCCGCCAGTTCCTCGTCGAAATGCTGAAAGAACAGGTCGAACCCCAATCCGCTGGCGTATTCCTGAAACAGCAGCCGCACCACGGCCATGTCCGTGGCCGGGGCGATGCCGGTGCCAAGCGGCAGGATCTTCGAGCCCGGTGTCAAATGCATCGATGCGCCCCTTGTCTGTCCCTTGGCGCGCCTTGCGGATGGGGCAAGGCCGTCGTTGTGTCCGGAGGGCATGCGCCTTATTGCGCTTGCAGCCACCCGGATTTTTCACTGTTTGCGGCGACGATCCTAAAGGATGACGTGGCGTTGAATGAACTGTACCGCCTCCTCCGGGGTGTCGAGGACGGTAAAGAGGTCCAGATCCTTCTCGGCAATGAACCCGCGCGTCAGCAGCGTGCCGCGAAACCAGTCCATAAGCCCGCTCCAGAAGGCCGAGCCCAGAAAAATAATGGGAAAGGGCTTGATCCGTTTGGTCTGGATGAGCACCAGCGCCTCGGAGACCTCGTCGAGGGTGCCGAAGCCGCCGGGCATGGCGATATAGGCGACGGCGTATTTGACGAACATGAGCTTGCGCACGAAAAAATAGCGGTAGTCGCTTTTGATCGTCAGGTAGGGATTGGCTTTCTGCTCGAGAGGAAGGTGGATGTGCAGGCCGATGGAATCCCCTCCGGCATCGGCCGCGCCTTTGTTGGCCGCTTCCATGAGGCCCGGACCGCCGCCGGTGATGACCGAATAGCCGGCGCGGCTCAAAAGATCGGCCAGCTTTTCCGTCTCGCCGTAGAGCGGATCGCCCGCGGGCACACGGGCCGAGCCGAAAATGGACACGGCCGGCCGCACGTCGCCCAGGACCTCGAAGCCGTCCACGATTTCGGCCATGATGCGGAAAAGCCGCCAGGATTCGGTCACCGACAGATCGTCGATAAGATATTGGCGAGACGCGGTCATGCGCCCTCCCTCGGTTGTGCGTCCCGGGGCTTTTCAGGATCGGCCAAACGCAGTACACGGCGGCCTCGACCAACTGCCCGCAATCCTGATTGTGCTCCCGTGGAGATGGATGATCAAGTCGGGCAAGCCATTATCCGGAGGCTCCATGAAGGTCAAATTTCTCGGCGCGGCCGGGACCGTCACCGGCTCCTGCCATGTGATCGAAACCGACAATACCCGGTTCGCCATCGACTGCGGCCTGCACCAGGGCAGCGAATCCATTGAGGACCGCAACCAGGATACCGACGTCTATGACCCCAGGCGCATGGACTTCTTCATTGTGACCCACGCCCACATGGACCATTGCGGACTTCTGCCGCGCATGGTCAAAACGGGGTTTTCCGGCAAGATCTACTGTACGCCGCCGACAAAGGAACTGCTCGGCATCATGCTCGAGGACAGCGCCCACATTCAGGAGATGGAAGCCGAGTGGGCCAGCCGCAAAAGCCGGCGCCATGGTGGACGGCAAGTCGAGGCTCTTTATACCCGGGCCGACGCCGCCGCCACCGTGGGCCGGCTGGTGGCCGTGCCGTACGGGGAGCCCTTTTCCCCGACCCCGGGTGTTACGGCCATTTACCACGACGCCGGCCACATCCTGGGCTCGGCCTTCATCGAACTGAGTCTCGAACAGGATGGGAAACGGACCCGTATGCTTTTTTCCGGCGATCTTGGCCGGCCCTCCCAGCTTCTGGTCAACGATCCGGCCAAGCCGGTGGACGCGGACTACCTCTTTCTTGAGGGCACCTACGGCGACCGCGACCACAAAAACGAGTCCGCCAGCCGTGATGAACTGGCCGAGGCCATCGCCTACAGCTATTCCCGGGGCGGCAAGGTCATCATCCCGGCCTTTGCCGTGGAACGGACCCAGGAGGTGCTGTACTGCCTGCACCTGCTGCTAAAGGAAGGCAAACTGCCCAAGGACATGCCGGTGTTCGTGGACAGCCCGCTGGCCATCAAGGCCACCGAGATTTTCCGGCGCAATCCCCAATACCTCGACGCCGCCGCCCAGGCCTATTACAACCGTGGCGAGGATCCCTTGTCCCTGCCGGGTCTGCGCTTTACGGAAACCACGGAACAGTCCCGGGAGATCAATACGCTCAAAGGACCGGCCGTGGTCATCTCGGCCAGCGGCATGTGCAACGCCGGCCGGGTCAAGCACCATCTGCGCCACAACCTCTGGCGTCCCGAGGCGAGCGTCGTCTTCGTCGGCTTCCAGGCCATGGGCACCCCGGGCCGTAGGATCGTGGACGGGGCCAAGGTCATCCGGCTGCTCGGCGAGGAGGTGGCGGTGAGCGCCAAGGTGTTCACCATCGGCGGGTTTTCCTCCCATGCCGGGCAAAGCCAGATCCTCACCTGGCTCACGCACTTCAAGGTGAACCATCCGCAGGTTTTTCTGGTCCACGGCGAGCAAAAGGCTCTGGACGTGCTGGCCGGCCTGGTGCGGGAACGTTTCGGGCTCAAGGTCCGCATTCCCGGTTATCTCGACGAATACGTGCTCACCCCGGGTGTGGAGCCGGTGGTGTCCACCGACGAGGCCAAGGCCCGGCCGCATATCGACTGGAACGCCATTTTCGGCGCCATGGAAGACCGGTTGCGGCTCTTGAAGGACCGCAAGGAAAAGCTTGCCGCCCGTTCGGCCGAGGAACAGGAAGACTTCCGCCGCCGGCTCGCGGCCGTGGACGGCGACATGCTGCGCGTGCTGTCGGAGATGTAAGGAGGGGGAGAGAAAGCTTCCGGGGGAAACCTTTCTTGCAGAAAGGTTCTCCCCCCGGCCCCCCTTTCCAAAGATTCTTCATAATGACGGTGTGTTACTTTTAGACCACCCATCACCATAGAAAAGTTTAGGCAGGGGAGAGCGCGGGAGGGGCGAGACTTTTTTCAAAGGAAGTCCCCTCTCGCACGTTCGTTACATGCGAGACGGGACAGCTTTGTCCGTGCCGCCCGGCCGGAGCGGCCATGCGCCGCAAAACGGCTTACTTGAGGCGGTAGGTGATACGGCCGCGGGTGAGGTCGTAGGGGGAGAGTTCAACCTTGACCCGGTCGCCGGGCAGGATGCGGATGTAGAACTTGCGCATTTTGCCGGAGATATGGGCCAGCACTTCGTGGCCGTTTTCCAGCTCCACGCGGAACATGGCGTTGGGCAGGGCTTCCTGGACCTTGCCGTCGACCTCGATGGCACCTTCCTTGGCCATAAAAAATATCCTCCTGGCGGCGCGCGAAAAGACGGCGTCCGCCTGTGTGTTTTCATGTGAACGTATGCAGATAGTCGTTTTTTTGCCTTCTGGCAAGCGAAAGAAGAGAAGTTCGGCACCGGCTTGGCATTGCGGTTGCGGCCAAGTCGTCTCGGACAAACCACAAAGCGAAACTAGCGCTTAATCAATCCAGAGAAACCAAGGACAATGAGCGTGGAGCATGCCCAGCCCAAAGCGATGTGAAGCCAGAGATAGATACGGAATACCTCGCCGGAGAGGGTATGCACCCGCCCTATCCTGTAGAATCTCTTTTGTTGATAGGCGTTAGGCAACCAAAAATCTTTGGCATAGAAATTGACGATGGGGATGAACATGTCCAGCGAATACATAAAAGCGTTAAATTTTTGAGAGGTGTTGCATCCTTCGGGGTTTTGTTTGTTGGTAGGAACCATGAAGCCCCAACGATCAGCGAAGTGAAATATGTACCAGCCCAAGAAAATAAAAAATCCTGCAGCCCAAAGTGCACGCCATGGTCTATATCCAAATCCGATTGTCACCCCTAGGAATCGCAGACATGCCGTGTCCCACCAATCAAGCCTTCCCGAGTCCAAGAGCGCCCTGTTTTTTGCGATGGAAATATCCATGGCTTCATCCTCATACCCTTGTTCACGATAGACAGAGGCCAGTTGCTCATAGGGTTGGGGAGAAAACACCATCTTCTTTTCAATAGCATCAGTCTTTTCTTGAAGACTGAGCCAGTTGAGTCTTTCACTCTTTGTCACTTTGCAATCATTGGAAAATTTATCATAACTCAAACCGTTCAAAATCAAGCGCCCTTGGCTTGGCCAACTTTGTGCGTCATCATCCAAGGTTTCGATCTTTGCATTCGACAAATCCAGTGATATTTTCCTTGTATTTTGTATATTTTTAAACTGAAAATTTTGCCCGACGAGCGCATTATCAAATATAATATCACCTTCAGCGGTTATATTCCTTATAAATGCATTCCCGTCGATATGGACAGACCTTGCCCATATGGCTATACCTTTTGGATTAATAAATTTAGCACCAGAGCATCCAAGCTGCCCTTCTATATGTGCACCTGGAAAACAAAATCCACCGTCCATATTAGCATCTCGGAGATCAAGATTCCCTTTAATAGAGACACTTTCCGCATCGACTGCACATTTTCCAGGATTAAAGAATTGTCCCCCATTGCACTTTACACTCCCCCCTACAATCGAGCCAAGTAAAGTAATTTTTCCAATGGATTTCATGCCCTTATTAAGATAGATATCACCACGAATGGCCGCACGTTCAATGCCCAAACTCATCCTATCTTTATTTAGGAAACTTCCTCCACTACAACATATGTCCCCACCAACTTTCGCAGCAATAAACCTAACTTCTCCTTTTGCAGAAAATGTATTATTAAGATATACTCCGCCACGCACATTGATACGATCAGCATTTAATGCAATAGCGGTATCGTTATAAAATTGACCACCACCGCATTCGAGTGTGCCACTTATATTCGCATCTTTGAATGATGTTTCTCCATTTGACTCAAATTTTCCATTGAGAAACACTGGTCCATGAACTTGAATCCCATCAGCTATTATTGCATATCCATTTTTATTCATAAAGTGTCCGTCAGAGCAGTCAAGTTGACCAGCTATTTTTGAATTCATCAAATTGACCTTACCTTCAGATATAAAATTATCATTTAAGCCAACGAACCCGTTGAATCTCGTCGAAGACGCATTAATCCAAGAAATACGACTTCCGCCAAGCCATAACTCAGCTATATATGAGTTTGTTGTTGATAGTCCATCTGGGAAGTATGACTCGACGATTCGAACCGGAACGTTAATCGATAAAAATGAAATATTGAGTGTGCCAACAATTTTTGCGCCAACTATGTGTATGCCGGTATTTTTAATCTTATTCTTTAAATCAGGATTTGTAAGAATTTCATGTAAAATATTGGCACGGACTATCCTATTATCATCCCAAGATGTTGCCTTGACAATGTTATTATTCTCTTCAATAGTGTCTTTGCAATCTGCTACAATACCACGGTCTACAGAATGAAGAACTTTCTCCTCACATTCCGACAGGCCATCTTTCCGAAATATAAGTACTGCCAAATTATATAAAGATTGTTTTTCGATTGTATCAGCAAACATCGTTGCCGGCATGGCAAGTAACAGTAGTATGGCCAGAAAAACTACAGTGTGGAGTAAGTAATTATGGAGAGACATGAAGGCCTCCAATTTGAAGATAGTTTTATTTAATCTAGCCTATATTAAGCGACATCTCAAACACTTCCTCAACTAAACCAAAATTCTTCGAAGCAATTACTGCGATATGCTATTCCCCGGTCCTTGCCGCCGGCCGCCTTTTGGGGCTATGCTGCGTCGAAAAGGAACATACCGTGCTGACGCGCTCCCAATGCGACAAATACGCCGACGTCCTGCTGTGGGGCCTGACCACCTCCCGGGTCGAGCCCTACAAGCCCGGCGACGTCGTGCTCGTCCAGTTCGATCTCGCCGCCCTGCGCCTGGCCGAGGCCGTTTACGGCAAACTGCTTGCCCGTGGCCTCAATCCCGTGCCGCGCCTGACGCTCACCCCGCGCATGGAAACGGAATTTTACGACAAGGCCGACGAGGCCCAGCTCATCTTCCAGACTCCGGGACAGGCCGTGCTGCACGAACACATCCACGGGGCCATGCATCTGCTCGCCCCGGACAGCCTCACCCACTTGAGCGCCATCGATCCCAAGCGCATCGCCACGGCAGCCCTGGCCAGAAAACCCCTGCGCGACATTCTGGTGCGCCGGGAGGAGCGGGGCGAATTCGGCTGGACACTGTGCATCTTCCCCACCAAGGAGCTCGCCGCCAAGGCGGGCATGACGGCCCGGGAATACGCTGCCCAGGTCGCGGCCGCCTGCTTCCTGAAAGAACCCGAGCCGGTCGCCCTGTGGCGCAAGCTTTACGAGGACGCCAGGGAGATCAAGGCTTGGCTCGACGGCATGAAGACCAGCTACCTGCACATCGAATCGGACAACGTGGACCTCAAGGTGACCCCCGGCGAACACCGCCGGTGGCTCGGGCTTTCCGGCCACAACATCCCGAGTTTCGAGATTTTCACCTCTCCGGACTGGCGCGGCACCTCCGGCCGGTACTTCGCCGACCAGCCGTCATATCGCAGCGGCAACTACGTCACCGGCGTGCGCCTGACCTTCGAGGAGGGCGTGGTGAACGATATCGCGGCCGACCAGGGCGCCGAGTTCGTGCGCAAGCAGCTTTCCATGGACCCCGGGGCCTCGCGTCTGGGGGAATTCTCGCTCACGGACAAGCGGTTTTCCAAGATCGACACGTTCATGGCCAACACGCTTTATGACGAGAACTTCGGCGGCCCGCACGGGAATTGCCATGTTGCCGTGGGAAGCTCCTACTCCGACACCTTTGACGGCGACCCGGCCAGCCTCGACAGCGCGCGCAAGGAGGAACTCGGGTTCAACGACTCGGCCCTGCACTGGGACCTGGTCAACACCGAACCCAAACGTGTGCGCGCCCACTTGACCGACGGACGTGACGTGACATTGTATGAAAACGGGCAGTTCCGCTATTGACGCGGCGGGCAGGGAGCCGTATCGCCTGCTTGTCGAAGCGGCTTGCGGCCGCTGCCGGGAATTGTGTTTCGAGGAGAAGCCCATGCGCAAACTTGCCGTGTTGCTCTGTCTCACCATGCTCGTCTGCCTGGCCGGCGTCGCCCATGCCGGTTCCAAGGCCAAACCCGATATCAAGGGTTGGGAAAAAGGCAGCGAGTACGATAAGCTTTTCGATCCCAAGGAAGCCGATTCCATGAAGGGCAGGGTGGTCAAGATCTACGACATCACCCCGTTTGACGGCATGGCGACGGGCGTCGCCTTGCAGGTCGAGGATAAAAAGGACAAGAGTCTGGAGACCGTCCATCTGGGGCCCAAGGATTTCGTTGACCTGGGTTCCATCGGCCTCAAGGAGGGCGATCAGGTCAAGATCGTCGGCGCCTGGGCCGAAGTGGACGGGCATGATGTGCTGCTGGCCGTCAAGGTGAAAAAGGGCGAGAATACCCAACTGAAGGTTCGCCGCACCAGGGATGGCTTCCCGTTTTGGAGCATGCCCCCGGATGCGCTTCGCGCCGAAACCTCCGGCGACTAGTTTTCGAGGTTTTCCCGTGTTGTCGCTTGCGTAAACCGGGAAGAATTGGATAGATACTCGAATAGCCACACTTTTGCCGCCGCTCGCGCGGCCACACCACATAAACGGGAGCTTGCCGCATGGAGGAAACCCTCAAAAAACAGGATGCCGAACTTCTCCAGCTCGTTACGTTCAGTATCGGCGAGGAAGAGTTCGGCGTGGATATCCTCAGCGTGCAGGAAATCATCCGCATGATGGATATCACCAAGGTCCCGCGCGCTCCGGATTTCGTCGAGGGCGTCATCAACCTGCGGGGCAAGGTCATTCCCATCATCGACCTGCGCCGGCGTTTCGGCCTGTCCACGCGTGACCACGATAAACACACCCGGATCATCGTCATCGAGATCAACAACATGATCGTCGGGTTCGTGGTCGATTCCGTCTCCGAGGTGCTGCGCATACCCGCCAGCACGGTGGAGCCGCCACCACCCGTCGTTTCCGGACTCGAATCCGAGTACATCAGTGGCGTGGGTAAGCTTGAGGATCGTCTGCTGATCCTGCTCGACCTCGACAAGTTGCTTTCCGGCGAAGAGCGCGACATGCTCGGTTCCTTCTAACGGAGCCGTCTCTCCCGAAAGGGGGTGTCAGAACATGCTCGCGTCATAACGCCAGGACATGGTTGTTTTTTTCATAAAACCTGCCTGGAGCGCCGCCGCCGCGTAAGCGGTTTGCGGCTCCGGGCGGCCCAGCACCGAATGACGTTTCCGGCCGCCGTCACACGCAAGTGACGGCGGCCATCCCGTATTTTCAACGAGGCACGCCTTGTCCCGTACCCCCGCGCTTTCCGAATTGCTCGCCAGTCCCGATTCCGCCTCGGTCTATAAGAGCGGCCCCGCCACGCTGGCCTTTCTTGCCGCCGAAGCCCTTTCCCGCGGCCAATCCGCCGTGGTGGTGACCCCGGGCATTCACGAACTGACCAAGATCGCCTCCCTGCTCGACCTTGTGGCTCCCAAGTCGCAACGGCAGCTGTGGGGCGCGACGTCCATGTCCCTGCCGTCCTACGCCCCGGGCCTGCCGAGCGGGGCCTTCTGGGCCCGGCGCATGGCTTTTCTGGCCTTTGCCGCCATGGGCACCGGGCCGCGCGTGCTGCTTTTCTCCGCCGACAACCTGTTGCCCAAATGGCCGCCGCGCCAGGCGCTGGAAGGCAACATCCTGACCGTGGCCGTGGGCGAGGAGCTGCCCCGCGACCTCATCGCCGAACAGGCCGTGCTGTGGGGCTACAAACGCGCCCCCATGGTGACGAGTCCCGGCGAATTCTCCCTTCGCGGCGACATCCTGGATATTTTTCCTCCGGGGTACGATTCGCCGTTGCGCCTGGAATTTTTCGGCGACACCTTGGAAACCGCCCGCCGCTTCGACGCCGGATCCCAGCGCTCCCTGGCCGAGCTCAACGAGGCGGTGCTGTTGCCGGCGGCTCCGGCCGTGTTGTCGGAAACCTTCAAGGAGCAGGCCGGGGCGCTTTGGGAAACCATCGCCGGCACGGGCGAACTGCATCGCGCGGCCAAGACCCGTCTGGAGGCGGCCATCGAGGCCGGGGACGGCGGCATCTGGCCGGGACTGTTCTATGAACGCCCGGTGGAGTTGGCCGCCTGGTGTCCGGACGACGCCGTCTGGATCGTCGACGACCCCACCCGGGTGAAGGAGCGGCTGGAGGAGACCGAGCACGCCTGGCGGCGCTTTTTCGAGGTCCAGACCAAGGAGCAGGGCCATCCCTGGCCCACGTCCCGGGTGCTGTGGCCGGAGAACATGGCCCGCAAGTCCCTGGTCGCGGGCCGGCGCATCCTGTTCGAGGACCTGGTCATGGGCCGGGGACGCCATGGCCCGGACATGGCGGAAAAAGCCCTGGAGCGCTTTGGCGACCTTTTCTGGAAGCCCGGCTCGGACAAGCGGCCGTGGACCACCCTGACCGCGGCCCTTAAGGAGTGGAGCGGCCACGGCCAGACCATCCTGTCTTTCCATGGCGAGCGGTCGCGCAAGAAATTTCTCCAGATGATCGAGCCCGAGGGGCTGACCTTTCGCACCGGCTACAGCGCCGGCGAAACAGGCCTTTTCGCGCTCATCTCGGATCTGCGCCAGGGTATGGAGCTTGCCTGGCGCGACACGCGCGTGCTGCCCGAGGACATCCTGCATCCCGATGCCGCCAAGGCCGGGACCGGGCGCGGCCGGGACAAGGATTTCAAGGGACTGACCTCGTTTGACGACATCCGGCCGGGCGATCTGGTGGTCCACCGCGACTATGGCGTGGCCAGCTTCGAAGGGCTCACCCGCATGACCGTGGACGCCACGGGCGGCGACTTTCTGCTCCTGGTCTTCGCCGATGAGGACAAACTGTATCTCCCGGCCGACCGGCTGGGGCTGATGCAGCGCTACAAGGGCCCCGAAGGCGCGACGCCGCCCTTGGACCGGCTCGGCGGGGCGCGCTGGAAATCGGTGCGGGAGCGGGCCAAAAAAGCCATCGAGCGCATCGCCGCCGATCTGGTCGAAATGTACGCCTACCGGCAGGTGGCCAAAGGCTACGCCTATGGCCCCACCAACGAGCTGTACCTGGAGTTCGAGGCCACCTTCGGCTTCGAGGAAACGCCGGACCAGGAAAAGGCCATTGCCGAGGTGCTGGCCGACATGGAGCGCCCGGAACCCATGGACCGGCTCGTGTGCGGCGATGTGGGCTTTGGCAAGACGGAAGTGGCGCTTCGGGCCGCATTTCGGGCCGTGCTCGACGGCAAGCAGGTGGCCATGCTCTGCCCGACCACCGTCCTGGCCGAGCAGCACTACCAGAATTTCATGGCCCGGCTGGAGGGCTTTCCGGTGCGGGTGGAGATGCTCTCGCGCTTCGTTTCGCCCAAGCGCCGCAAGGTGGTGCTCGAGTCCGTTTCGCGCGGCGAGGTGGACATCCTCATCGGCACCCACCGCATTTTATCCTCCGACGTGACCATCCCCAACATCGGCCTTTTGATCCTCGACGAGGAACAGCGGTTCGGGGTCAAGCACAAGGAACGGCTCAAGGCCTTCAAGAAGAATATCGATGCGCTGACGCTGACGGCCACGCCCATCCCGCGTACCCTCCAGCTGTCGCTGTCCGGGGTCCGGGGCCTTTCGGTCATCGAAACGCCCCCGGCCGAGCGCAAGACCGTGGAAACGGCGCTGGTCGAGCGCGACCCGGCTTTTTTACGCGAGGTCCTGCGCCGGGAGCTGGAACGCCAGGGGCAGATTTTCTGGGTGCACAACCGCGTCCAGGGCCTGGAGGAAGTGACCGCCTTCGTCAGGTCCCTGGCCCCGCAGGCCAAGGTGGCCATGGCCCACGGCCAGATGTCGGAGTCCGCCCTGGAAGAAGCCATGCACGGCTTCTGGCACGGCGAGACCGATATCCTCGTGTGCACCTCGATCATCGAATCCGGTCTGGATTTTCCCCGGGCCAACACGCTCATCGTGGACAACGCCCACATGTTCGGCCTGGGGCAGCTCTACCAGCTGCGTGGCCGGGTGGGGCGCTCGCCGCGGCAGGCCTACGCCTATTTCGTGGTGCCGAGCATCGAGCGGGTGCCGGAGCTGGCCCGAAAGCGTCTGCGCGTCATCCTGGACATGGACTACCTCGGGGCCGGGTTCCAGGTGGCCATGGAAGACCTGCGCCTGCGCGGGGCGGGCAATATTCTGGGCGAGGCCCAGTCCGGGCATATCGCCCGCATAGGCCTCGACATGTTCCTGGAAATGCTGGCCGAGGAAGTCGGGCGGCTCAAGGGCGAGCCGGTCAAGGAACGCACCGAGCCGGAGCTGACGCTCGGCGTCGCCGCCCGCATCCCGGAACGCTACGTGCCCGAGGCCTCGGACCGGCTGCGGCTTTACAAGGCCCTGTCCACGGCCAAGACTGAGCAGGGACTGACGGAACTCATGGCCGAGATGCGCGACCGGTTCGGGCCGCCGCCGGTCGAGGTGGAAAATTTCCGGGCCGTGCTGGCCCTTAAACAACTGCTTTCCAGGCTTGGCGGCACCAAGGCCGAGATCGCGCCCACCAGGCTGGTGGTTTCTTTCGGGGCCGAGGGCGCGGCCGTCTCGCCGGAGCGTCTGGTGGCTTTTGCCGCGACACGGGGCGAGGGGGTGCGGCTTTTGCCCCCGGGACGCCTGTCCCTGCCCCTTGACGCCAAGCTGCCGCTGCCCGAGGCCATTACCGGCTGGATCGTGGAACTGGCCGCTCTGGGAGCCGAGGAGGAATCGCTGTAATGCGCGCCGCCGCGCTGTCGCCCCGAGGCCTTGTCCTGTGCCTGTTGGCCGTTTTTGTCCTGCCGGCCCTTGGCGGGTGCGGCCGGGACGTGGCCAGGGAACCCGGCGTGGTGGCCGTGGTGGCGGGTTCCCCCATCCGGCTGGCCGATGTTGAGGCCCGCCACGACCTGGGAGAGATCGGCCTGCCCGAGGTGGACAATCCACCCGTGGAGACGCTCCGCGCCGCCTACGGCAAGGTGCTGGCCGACATGATCGTGGCCCGGCTCATACGCCAGGAGCTGGCCCGGCGGCATCAATCCGTGACCGCCTCGGAACTGGACGCCGCCGAGAAGCGGGTGCGCGCCGATTACCCCGGCGACAGCTTCGAGCGCATGCTCCTGGAGGAGCGCATCGACCTGGCCCACTGGCGGGCGATGCTCGCCGACCGGCTGGCCCTGGAAAAATTCACCCATGAGGTGTTGCGCCCGCAAGCGCGGGTGGAGGTGACCAAGGCGGCGGACTATTATAAAGAACATATCGACGCCTTCACCATCCCCCCCCGGGTGCGACTGGCCCGGGTCCAGGGGCGCGACAGCGCGGCCGTCAAGGCGGCCCTGGCCGCCTATCGCCGCTCCGGGCTCAAGATGGAAAGCCTGGCCGGGTTTGCCGGCATCACGACCCAGGAGGCGGTGTTGCCGGAAAAAAATCTCCCCGCTTCCTGGCGCGAGGCGCTCAAAGACCTCAAGGACGGCGAGCCCTCGGCCATCCTGACCAGCGGCGGGGCGAGCTTTTTTTGTATCCTGCAAAAGCGATTGCCCGCCACGGTGATCGATCCGGCCAAGGCCTACGCCCGGGTCGAGGCCATCCTGGCCGGGCGTCAGACGGCCAGGGCCTTTGCCGCCTGGCTGGCCGAAACGCTGCGCACCACCAAGATTTCCATCAACAAGGAACTGTTGGCCGCCATGTCGCCAGGGCAGGACACCGTGGCTGCGGCGGACGCCCGCGACGAGGCAGGCCTGGCCCGGGAAGATGCCACCGTCCGGTCGGACCTGGCCCAACGCGCCAGGGGCGCTTTGCCCGCCGAAGCCCGGTCGGAGTCCAGGCCAGAGCCGGCGCGGACGGCAATCGCTGCCGGGGCCCAAAGCGCGGCCTCAGCGCAAAAGGAACCCCCGCAAGCGCCCGCCGCCCGAGCGCCCGAGCCGGCCCCGCCAACCAGTCAGACCGGGGCATCCGCATCGACGACGCCGGCCGAGCCCCCGAAGCAGGACGCAACCGGGGAAACGCCGACCAAATCGGAGCAGGCCGCTCCCGCGGGACCGGACGCGAGCGAACCGGCCCAAACGGCCGCTGCGCCGAGCGTCCCTTCCGATGCCGCGAAAGAAGCCCAACCGGCTCCGGCAGCGCCGGCTGCGGTTGCGGACGCGGCACCTTCGCCGCAGCCGGATACGGCGAAGGCTGCGCCAAGCGACACGCGGCCCGCTTCCCCCTCCCGGCCGGCCGGCGGTGGCGCGGTGAGATTCATGGCCATCAAGGCAAGCTGGATTCGCTACTCCGTGGACGAGGGCGAGGAAAAGCGGGTCTATCTCAAACCGGGCAAACCCTATGAAATTACATATACGAAAAAACTCGTTGTCAGGCTGGGCAGCCCCAGCGAACTGCGCTACAGCCACGCCGGTCGGGAACAAACGGTCGCCGTCGGCAACAAGGAAAACCGGAGCCTTGAATTTCCTTGAATCCGGCCGCGCCTCGCCCGGCCGACGCCGTTGCCTGGGCTGGCAAAAACGTTTATAGGCCCCGGATACGCGGTTGCGTCAGCCTGGGAGGAGGAAGGCGCAGTCACGGCTTTGCAACCAGGGAACGCGTCAGCCCGGAAGGCGCACCTTGCCGATCATGCCTGAAAAGCCCCGCATGGAGGAGATACCTTGCCTCGCCTTCCCAAATGCCTCGTTGTCATAAGCCTGTTGGTTGCATTGTCCGGCCTCGCCCACGCGGCGCAACTGGTGGACAGGGTGGTTGCCGTGGTCAACGGCAAGCTCATCACCCTGTTCGACCTCGACTCGCGCGTGGCCGACCTTGTGCAGCGCACCCAGGGCATCTCGTTCGCGCCCGGCGACCCCAGGGCCGAGGAGTTGCGTCGTCAGGTCCTGGAGTCCATGATCAACGATATCCTCATCGAGCAGGAAGCCGCCCGGCTCAAAATCACGGTTTCGGAAACCGAGCTCGATTCCCAGATCGATGAGCTGAAAAAGAAAAACAACCTGACGCAGGCGCAGTTCCTGGCCGAACTGGGCAAGGAAGGACTCACGCTCAAGGAGTTCCGGAAACGCATGCGTGAGGACAGCATGAAGAAGCGGCTGCTCGGCTTCATGGTGCACCGCAAGGTCCTGGTCACCGACGATGAGATCCGGGACTACTACGAAAAAAACAAGGGTGCCCTGCCGACCACGAAGTCAATTCTCGGCCCCAAGGTATCCGGTAACATCAGCTTCATCATGGTGCCCAGCAAAAAGCAGGCCGAGGAACTGCGCCAGAAGATCGGCGCGGGGACGATCACCTTCGCCGACGCGGCCCGGAAGTTTTCCGTCGGCCCCGGTCGGGATCAGGGCGGCGACCTTGGCGACGTGCAGGTCAAGGACCTGGCCCCGCCGTTGCGTGACGCCCTGACCGCCGTTCCGGCCGGCCAGGTCAGCCAGCCGGTGATGCTCGATGGCAAGGCCGTGCTGCTCAAGCTGCGCGCCGGGAACGCCCCGGCCCCGGCCAAGGCCCCGCAGCCGGTAGCAGCGGCCGGACCTTCCTTCGAGAGCGTCCGGAACCAGATCCAGGAAACGCTGTACAAGCAGAAATTCGACAAGCTCTTCCAGGACTATATGGACAATCTGCGGTCCAAGGCGGTTATCGAGGTCAAGCTGTAACGACCCCGGTTCGCCTCACGGGTGTCCCTCCCGCCCGCCGCCGTGGTTATAGAGGAGTTTTCCTATGGATTTGAGCGAGTTAGGGACAATGCTGCGTGAGGAAAGGGAACGGCAGGGCCTTTCCCTTGAGGCCGTGTCGGATAAGATCAAGATCACGCGCAGCTGTCTGACGGCCATCGAGGAGGGCAATGCAAGTCATCTGCCCCACCCGGTGTACGCCAAGGGATTCATAAAAAACTACGCCAAGCTGCTTGGCGTGGATCAGGACGATTTTTCCAAAAGGCTGTCCGAGGTTTATCAACCCGAGGAACCCACCCTCGAGAGCGCACCGATTTTGCAAGGCGTGCCCGACGACGACTGCGGCTGCACCATCAAGTCGTCCTCGAAGTTCCCGGTCGTGCCGGCCATCGTCGTTGTCGTCATCGTGCTCATCGTGGCGGGACTCGGCTGGTATCTCTACGGCCATGTCCTGCACAAGTCCGGTGCCGAACCGGAAACCCCGGCTCCCCAGGCCGCGGTCGAACCGACCCCCAAGGCCGCGCCGCCGCAGCCCGCCGGGGAACCGGAACGGCCCGTGCCGACCGTGCCCGTGGCCAAGCCGGCTGAACCGGCCGCGCCGTCGGCTCCGGAACAGGCTTCGGCCGATGCCACGACGCTGCCGCCGGCTCCGGCGGCCCAGCCGTCCGCGCCGACCCCCACCCCCGAAGATCAGGTCACCCAGGATATCGCCACCAGCGGTCCGGCCGCCGGAGGCGCCCGTGCGTCCATCCCACCCGCGCCCGAACCGGCGCCGCCCGCATCGGGCGCTCCGTCCGCGCCGACCCTGTCCGTGGGCGAGGCCGGTCCCCATACCGTCGTCATCACGGCCCACGACCGCTGCTGGATTCAGGCCGGCGCGGACGGCGGCTCCATGCGCGAAGCCATGCTGGCCAAAGGCGACACCTTTCAGGGCCGCTTCGCCGACTACCTGCTCGTGCGCCTGGGCAACGCCGGAGCGGTGGAAATCCGCTTCGACAACAAGCTCTATCCGCTCCAGGCCACCAAGGGCTCGGTGAAAACCCTCAAGTTCGTGGCCAAGAAGACCGAGGCCGAGGCCGCAAAGACGCCGGCTGCGACCGAAATGCCGCCAGCCGTTGCCCCGGCTGTGGCCCAGACCCCGGAGCAGTCCACTGCCGGACCCGCCGCCGGCGAGGCCGCCGCCACGGCCAAGGAAGTCGAGATCTACGGCCAGGACGGCAGCTGGGTCATCGTCACGCCGGACAAGGGGCCGTCCAAGGAAATCTACGTGAAAAAGGGGCAGCGGCTCACGGTGCCCTTCGATGAAAAGGTCGAGATCCGCCTGGGCAATCCGAGCAGCGTGGTGTTTCGCTACGCCGGCAAGGAAACGCCAGTCACGACCGAAAAGGGCGAAAGCAAGACCATCCGGTTCCCCTAAACCAAAGCAGGAACCCTCCGGCGGAATACCGTTTTCGCCGGAGGGCGGCCAGGCAACGCTTCGAGACGGCCATGGAATTTTCCGAACAGGCTCTCGTGCTCAAGGTGGGACGGTTTCGGGAAATCGACGCCTGGGTACGGCTTTTCTCTCCGGTGCGTGGCGGGTATACGGCCTTCGCGTTCGGCGGCATGAAAAGCCGCCGTCGTTTTCTTGGCTGCCTGGACCCACTCAACCATGTCCGCTTCAAGGTGCGGCGTTCGGGGCGCGGCGGGTATCATTGCCTGACCGAGGCCAGGCTGCTTGACGCCCCGACCAACCTGCGCCACGATCCCTCGCGCTTGGGCATGGCCATCAATTGCTTGAAATTTTTCGAGGCCGTGCATATCGGTCCCCAGGGCGCGGCCGATGCCTATGCGCTGTTGCGGGCCATGCTGGCCGCCCTGGAAAACGCGTCCGCGCCGTCGGCGCTTTTCCCGCTTTTTTTTCGGGCCAGGCTCGCGACCCTGCACGGCACTTTTCCGGTTTGCGACCGGTGCGCCGTCTGCGGCAAGCCCTTAATGGACGACGAAGCCGTCTGCCATGTGGAGGCCGGCCGGCTGACCTGTCCGGATTGTCGGCCTGGCGCGGACCACGGCGTGCGGCAGCATCTTTGCGGCGAAGCGCTGACCCTGCTTGGGATGGCCGCCTCCGGCGACCCGTGCGCCTGGGCGTCCTGCCGTCCCGATCCGGCGGCGGCCCGGGAGTTTTCCCGGACCGTGGACCTGCTCGTGCGCTACCATCTGGGCCTGGCCTGGGAGCAGGGGGGCTTCGTGCGCGCCTGACCGGCAACGCATTTTCGGCTGCGGCCATGCCCGACGTTTTTTCCGCCCCGGCGCCTCGGCCCGGCCGGCGGCGTAACCTTGAAATCGGAGCGACCATGTATTTTCAGGATCTCATCTTGACGCTGCAACACTACTGGGCCAAGTCCGGCTGTCTGGTGGTTCAGGGCTACGACACCGAGGTCGGCGCTGGCACCTTCAATCCGGCCACCTTTTTTCGCGTCATCGGCCCTGAACCCTGGAAGGCCGCCTATGTCGAGCCTTCGCGTCGGCCCACCGACGGCCGCTACGGCGAAAATCCCAACCGTCTCCAGCATTATTACCAGTTCCAGACCATCCTCAAGCCGTCCCCGGACAACATCCAGGACCTCTACCTGGAAAGCCTGGCCGCCATCGGCGTAAGCGCCCGCGAGCACGACATCCGTTTTGTCGAGGACGACTGGGAATCGCCCACCCTCGGTGCCTGGGGCCTGGGCTGGGAAGTCTGGCTCGACGGCATGGAAGTTACCCAGTTCACCTATTTTCAACAGGTTGGCGGCATCGATCTCTCGCCGGTCTCCGTGGAGATCACTTACGGCCTCGAGCGCATCTGCATGTATCTGCAACAAAAAGACTCGGTCTACGACTTGGCCTGGAACGACCGCGTGACCTACGGGCAGGTCCACCAGCGCGGCGAATACGAACATTCGCGCTACAATTTCGAGGAATCCGACGCCGCCATGCTGCTCCATCATTTCAACGCCTGCGAGAAGGAATGTCGGCGGCTTTGCGAGCTTGGCCTGGCTTGGCCGGCCTATGACTACTGCCTCAAGTGTTCCCACGCCTTCAACATGCTCGAAGCCCGGGGGGCCATCTCCATTACCGAGCGCACCGGCTACATCGGCCGGGTGCGCGCCCTGGCTTCGGGGCTGGCCCGGCTCTACGCCGCCCAGCGCAAGGAACTCGGCTACCCCCTCCTCAATCAAAGCGCATAAAGGACTCCATGCCATGCCCCATTTTCTGTTCGAGATCGGATTCGAGGAGATGCCGGCCCGGTTTCTGGCCGGACTGACCGAGGAGGCCCGGGCGCTTTTTTCCGAAGAGCTGGCCCAGGTCAAGCTTGGCTGCGACACCGTGGCCGCCTTTGCCACGCCGCGCCGACTGGTGGTGAGCATCCCGGAACTGCCCGACGCCTCGCCTCGTGAAGAGCAAGTCGTCACCGGCCCGCCCGAGCGCGTGGGTTTCGACGCCTCGGGCAATCCCACGCCCGCCGCTTCGGGCTTTGCCAAGGGCCAGGGCAAGGACGTCGCCGACGTGTTCGTCATGGAAACGGAAAAGGGCCGTTATCTGGCCCTGCGCAAGACCGTGGGCGGCGAGACGGCCATGGCCCTTTTGCCCGCCATCTGCCAGGACGTGATCAAGAAACTGTCCTTTCCCAAGCGGATGCGCTGGGGGGCCCGGGAATTCGCCTTCGGCCGCCCGGTACACTGGTTTGTGGCCCTGCTCGACGACGCGGTGGTGCCTTTCTCCCTGGACGACATCGCCTCGGGCCGGGAAACGCGCGGGCACCGCATCATGGGCCCGGGTCCCTTTTCCATCGCCACGGCCAAGGACTATTTCGCCGTCATCCGCGACCAGGGCAAGGTGATTCTGGACGCCCGGGAACGCGAGGCCATGGTCCGCTCCCAGGCCGAGAAGCTGGCGACCGAAGCCGGCGGCACCGCGGTCATCAATCCGTCGCTGCTGATGGAAGTCACGGGCTTGACCGAACACCCGGTGGTGCTCCTCGGCCGGTTCGACCCCAAATTCCTGGACGTGCCGCGCGAGGTGCTGATTACCAGCATGGAATCGCACCAGAAAAGCTTTGCCGTGGAGGACGGGAAGGGCGGGCTGCTGCCGGTCTTCCTGACCACCCTCGGCCTTATGCCGAGCGATCTCGATCTGGTGCGCCGGGGCTGGCAGCGGGTGCTGACGGCCCGCCTGGAAGACGCACGATTTTTCTGGGAAGCCGATCGGGCCACCGACATCGAGGCCTGGCAAAAAAAGCTCGAAAGCGTGGTTTTTCTGGCCGGTCTTGGCAGCATGCGCGACAAGGCCCGCCGGCTCGAGCGATTGTGCGGGGTGGTGGCCGAGCTTTCCGGCAAGCCCGAGATCATGCTCGAAGCCTCGCAGGCCGGCGGTCTGGCCAAGGTGGATCTGGTTTCGGAAATGGTCGGTGAATTCGCCGAATTGCAAGGGATCATGGGCGGCATCTACGTGCGCCGCAAGGGCCAGTCCAAGGCTGTGTCCCGGGCCGTGGGCGAACAATACCTGCCGGCCGGACCGGACAGCCCGGTGCCCGCCACCCTGGCCGGGGCGATCCTGTCAGTGGCCGACAAGGCCGATACCTTGGCCGGCTGTTTCGGCAATGACATGGCCCCGACCGGCGCGGCCGACCCGTATGCGCTGCGTCGCGCGGCGCTCGGCATCTGCCGTATCGTCATCGAGCACGGGCTGCGCTTCGACCTTATGGAACTGTTCCAGGCGGCCATCGACGGCTACGGCGACCTGAAGTTCAAGGTGGACCGTACCCATCTTCTGGCCAAGCTGCTCGATTTCTTCGGCCAGCGCCTGCGGGCCTACTTCACCGGACGCGGCTTCGACACCCTGGTGGTCGAGGCGGCGGTCGGAGCCTCGTTTACCGACATCGCGGCCCTGTCCGAACGCGTGGCGGCCCTGGCCGTCTTCGCCGCCAAGCCGGACTTCGGCCAGGCCGTGCTGACCTTCAAACGCGCGGCCAACATCATCCGCAAACAGGGCGTCGGAGCCGGGGTGCCGCTTTCCGGCGCGATACAGCCGGCGCTTTTGGAAGAACAGGCGGAAAAAGACCTGGCCGCGGCCTGCGAGGCGGTCTTTCCGCGCTACGACGCGCTTTTCGATGCCGGCGACTATGCCGCCGTGCTCGACGTGCTCTATGAGTTGCGCCCGAGCGTGGACGCCTTTTTCGACAACGTCATGGTCATGTGCGACGACATGGACGTGCGCCTCAACCGCCTCAACCTGCTCAAGGCCCTGGTCGACCGCCTGGGCCGGGTGGCGGACTTCGCCGCCTTACAGGTGTAGGAGAGGAGCCTCCGGCGGCCAGGGGGAAACTTTTTGAAAAAAGTTTCCCCCTGGACCCCCTTCAAAAACTTTCAAAGGGACTCGGCAGCATGCGCGGGGGATATTTTAACTTGCTGTGAAAGCTGCCAGCCCCGTGAAGAGTTTTTGGGGAGGGTGGGGGACCGGGGGAGGGA
>NZ_JBLODY010000067.1:0-21184 GCF_047785625.1 Solidesulfovibrio sp. C21 | reverse complement strand
GCTCGATCCAGAGCAGATCAAGGCTTTGCGAGCCGAAAAATCCAGGCCCATCCTGGACAAGCTCAAGGCTCTGCTCGATGCCCGCATCGCCACCACCCCGCCCAAGAGTCTGCTCGGCAGGGCCATCGGCTATGCCCTCAAACAGTGGGGCCGCCTGGTCGTCTATCTGGAAGACGGCCGGCTGCGCCCGGACAACAACCTGGCCGAAAACGCCATCCGTCCCTTTGCCGTGGGCCGCAAAAACTGGCTGTTCTCAGGCCACCCGCGCGGAGCCGACGCTTCGGCCACCCTGTACTCCCTCATTGAAACCGCCAAGGCCAATGGCCTGGAGCCATACCGCTACCTGCGCCACCTCTTCGAATACTTGCCGACGGCAACTACCGATGCCCAACGCAAGGCCCTCCTGCCCCAACATCTCGATCCTTGCTCCCTAATCATCCCTGTCTGAGCTTCTGCCGCTTTCCTCACGACCTGACAAGATGGGCCTTATTAGGCGCTTACTTTTCTTTAAATTCTTCCCATTTTTCTGGATCATGACCGAACCATGTCCGAAGCGCCGTGCTCGGAGCTAGTTCTTTTAGCCAACCATCAACTCCAGCCTGTTCCTTGGAGACACCACGCGGCCAAATCCGGTCAACAAGATAGCGTTTCCCATCATCCGGCACTTTATCTACATAAACACGCTTTATTTTAATCATCTCGCACCGTTTTTTTTGACATTCAGTCAGCCTACTTCTCTTTTGACTTTGAAAAAATAGCTTGAACCAATTTTTCGACATCAACACGAAGTTTTACGTCTTTAAAAAACTCATCTGGCAAAGACGCCAAAAGTGACCCTGCTCAACCGTGTTCGCCATGATCTGGCCCTGGCAGGCCATGGCCTGGGTCGATGGGCCAGGTCAGCGTGAAAATCGTGCCGCCGCTGGCGGCAGTCCTGCATGCAGCGCGTCCTCCATGCGCACGCGCGATGGCAGCCACCACGGCCAATCCCAGGCCGCTGCCGCCCGAGCGCGCGCCTTGCGCGCGTCGGAACGCCGTAAACAAATAGGGAATTAAGTCTTCTGGCATGCCTGGCCCGTCATCCTCGACGCTGAGTTCACACCAGCCATCCTTCACGTGCGACTGGATTCGTACGTGGCCTGCCACGGCATGCCGGCACACGTTATTGAGGAGCGCCAGGAGTGCCTGTCGGATACGCACTGGATCGCAGGATACAGACCGTGCGTCCAGGTCCAGGATCACACGCTGGCCCGCCGACTGCAGCGCGTCATCAACCATGCCCACCACGGCGTTGATTTCGGCGTCAAGCTGAGCCTCTCGCAACTGCAAATCCAAATGGCCGCTTTCCACCAGACTCACCACGCGCAGATCCTCGATCAATCGCGTCAAGCCCTCAACCTGAGTCAGCAAGCTGAGGAACTGGGATGTACTGGGCGTGAAAACGCCTTCGGCCAGGCCTTGCAGGCGGCCGCGCAGGATTGTCACAGGGGTTCGCAGTTCGTGAGCGATCGCGGCGTTCCAGAACGCCTGTTCCTCGGTCATGCGCTGCAACTGATTCGCCAGCGCATTGAAGTCGTCCGCCAATTGGGCGGCTTCGCCAAGAGAGCGATCGCCCGCGACGGCACGCGCGTTGAGATCCCCCTGGGCCACACGGCGGATGCTGTCCGCCACCGAGTTCAGCGGGACCAGGATACGGCGCGACAGGTTGACCGCCACGAGGATAGACAGCGCCAGACCGGTAAGCGTGGCGCCGATCATCCATATCCACTCCGGCCCCGTAGGTATCCAGCTGTAGTCCAAGGGATTCTCGGGCCAATAGATTTGCCACAGATAGTAGAACGCGTACGACGTCAGAATGACGAGCAACGTGACGCCCAGCGCGATCGCCATCATCGCCAGCATGATCTGGCGACTCAGCCCGACCAATTTCATTCGCTGCTCCGCAGCTTGTAACCGACCCCGCGCACGCCAACCGGGATTCCCTGGACGCCGAGATCCTCCAGCTTCTTGCGAAGCTTGCTGATGTGGCTGTCCACCGTGCGCTCCAGAGCATCCCCCTCCGGCAGACAGGCGACCAGCAGTTCGGTGCGGCTGAACACCCGCTTGGGCGCACCCGCCAGATGGGCCAACAGCTTAAACTCCGTCAACGTCAGCGTCAGGAGCTGGCGCTGGCCCAAGACCCGTACGCTGGCTTCGTGGTTCTCCAGGTCGATCAGGAAAGGCGCCACGCGCAGGATACGCCGATTCCGGCAATTGCCGCGCGTCATGGAGCGGCGCAGCACCGCCTGCGTCCTGGCCACGACTTCAGCCGGATTGAACGGCTTGACGATATAGTCGTCGGCGCCGATGCGCAGCCCCATCAGTTTGTCGATGTCCTGGTCGTGCGCCGTCAGCATGATGACGGGCGTGTCACCCCGATGGCGGAGCTCGGAAAGCACCTGCCACCCGTCCCTGCCCGGCATCTGCACGTCGAGCAGTACGAGGTCGGGCTTAAGGGCCTGGTGCAGCTCGAGCGCCCGGAGGCCGTCTGCGGCATGCACAGTGCGCATGCCGCCGCGCGCCAGATAGGCGGCGAGGATTTCGGCGATCTCGGACTCGTCCTCGGCGATCAGCACCAGGGATTCGCAACCTTTGCCCCACTCGGAGCTGGATTTCCGTTCAAGCATGGCAGTTTTTTCTACTCCATCGAATTTACATCTCATATCCATTGAAAATCCATCGAGTCAAGGCAAGGAGACGCCTAGCTTTGCGGGCACAGGGCTGCCTGCTCCTGAAGGAATCCACCATGAAGATCAAACGACTGTGCCGCCAGAGCGGCTTGTTTGCCCTCGCGGTTTTGATACTGGCCGGCTGCGGTCAGGCCGAACCGGAGGTGGCGCTCCCCCCACCACTGGTATCCGTTATGACCGCCACGCCGTCGCGGCTGGAACTGAGCGAGGTTCTGCCAGGGCGCGTCGCTGCGGTACGCATCGCCGAGATCCGGCCCCAGGTCAGCGGCATCGTACAGCGCCGCCTGTTCGAACAGGGCACCGAGGTGCGGGCCGGCCAGCCACTGTTCCAGATCAACCCGGCACCATTCAAGGCCGATGCTGACGCCGCTGGAGCAGCCCTGCAACGGGCCGAGGTCGCGTTGGCGCGAGCCCAGCTGCAAACCAGGCGGCTGCAGTCTTTGGTCGAGGTCGGCGCGGTCAGCCGTCAGGTCTACGACGACGCGGTTTCCCTGCGCGACCAGGCGGCCGCCGACGTGGCGCAGGCCCGCGCCACGCTGAAACGCCGCCAGCTTGATCTGAAGTTCGCCACAGTGGAAGCGCCTATTTCCGGGCGCATTGAGCAGGCGCTGGTGAGCGAGGGCGCGCTGGTCGGTAGCGGCGACAGCAGTCCCCTGGCGCGTATCCATCAGATCGACCAAGTCTACGTCGATGTGCGCCGCCCGGCGTCCTCGCTCGAATCGCTACGTCAGGCACTGATGTCGCAACAGGCCAGCGCCGATGAGGGGCTGCCCGTGGCCATCCTACGAAGCGATGGCGAGGCGTACGATGTCACCGGACGCATCCTGTTCTCAGGCATAAACGTCGATGCCGGCACCGGCGACGTACTGCTGCGCGTGCTGGTTGACAACCCGCAACGTCTGCTCTTGCCGGGCATGTTCGTGCGCGCACGCGTGCCGCGTACCAGCTATGCCAAGGCGCTGATGGTGCCGCAGCAGGCGGTGGTACGAAACGACGGTGAGCCGCAAATCTGGACCCTCGATGCGCAGAACCGGGCGAAACTCACCCCGGTCAAATTGGGCGAGCTGCTCAATCGGCACTATCGCATCCAGTCCGGCCTCGCCGCCGGGCAAACGATCGTGGTCGAAGGGATGGCGCGCCTGTCCAACGGCATCAAAGTGCAAGCCCACGAGTGGCAGGCGCCTGAACCTACAACCGCGGCCTCTACGCACTGAACGCCCGGGAGCACTTCGTCATGCCGCAGTTCTTCATTCATCGCCCGGTCTTCGCCTGGGTCGTCGCCCTGTTTATCATCCTGCTGGGCGTGATTGCTATTCCCAATCTGCCCATCGCCCGGTTTCCTTCGGTGGCGCCGTCCACCGTCACCATTTCCGCGACCTACCCCGGAGCCACGTCGCAGACCATGAGCGACGGGGTGATCAGCCTCATTGAGCGCGAACTCTCCAGTGTCAAGAACCTGCTGTACTTCGAATCCTCGTCCGATTCCTCGGGTGCGGCGTCAATCAGCGCCACCTTCAAACCGGGCACCGACCCGGACATGGCGCAGATCGACGTGCAAAACAAGCTCAAGGCCATCGAGCCACGTTTGCCGCAGACAGTGCGCCAAAACGGTCTGACCGTGGAGACCTCCGCGTCCGGCTTCCTGATGCTCGTCGGCCTCAGATCCGACGACGGGCGCTTCGACGAGGCGGCGCTGGGCGACTACATGGCGCGCAACATCGTCGACGAACTGCGCCGCATCGAAGGCGTCGGCCGCGTGCAGCTGTTTGGTGCTGAGCAGGCGATGCGGATTTGGGTCGATCCGGCCAAGTTGATTGCCTTTGGCCTGTCGATGAACGATCTGTCTACGGCCGTCAGCCAGCAGAATGTCCAGATCGCGCCCGGCAGCGTCGGCGCCATGCCGGCGCTGCCGGGGCAGCGCGTGACCGTATCGCTTACGGTGCAGGGCCAGCTGTCCACGCCCGAACAGTTCGCCGCCATCGTGCTGCGCGCCACCCCCGACGGCTCCAAGGTGATGCTGGGCGACGTGGCGCGGGTCGAACTCGGCTCGCAGTCCTACGGCTTTATTAACCGCGAAGACGGCAAAACCGCCACGGCTGCGGCCGTACAGCTCGCGCCTGGCGCCAATGCGGTCAGGACCGCCGAGGAAGTCGAGGCGCGAATGGCTGAGCTTCGCAGCACGATGCCGGCCGGCATGAGCTATTCGATCCCGTTTAATACCGCGCCGTTCGTCAAGATCTCCATCGAGAAGGTCATCCATACCCTGATAGAGGCGATGGTGCTGGTGTTTCTGGTCATGTTCCTCTTCCTGCAAAACATCCGCTACACCCTGATTCCGGCGATCGTTGCGCCAATCGCACTGCTGGGCACCTTCGCGGTGATGCTTGCTTCGGGCTTTTCAATCAACGTGCTGACCATGTTCGGCATGGTGCTCGCAATCGGCATCATCGTGGACGATGCCATCGTCGTCGTCGAGAATGTGGAACGCATCATGGCCGAGAAGGGGCTGTCGCCACGAGACGCGACGATCCAGGCGATGCAGGAGATCACCGGCGCGGTGATCGGCATCACCCTGGTGTTGACGGCCGTGTTCATCCCCATGGGCTTGGCCAGCGGCACGGTCGGCGCGATCTACAAACAATTTACGCTGTCCATGGCGGTGTCGATCCTGTTTTCGGCCTTTCTCGCGCTTACCCTGACGCCCGCTCTCTGTGCGACGTTGCTCAGGCCCCACGCTACGGGGCACCACGAGAAGCGCGGGTTTCTCGGCTGGTTCAACCGCCGCTTCGAGCGCATGACATCGCGCTATGAAACGCGCCTGGGCAAGCTGGTGACACGAACAGGACGGATGATGCTGGTGTTCGCCGCACTCTGTGCAGCCCTCATGGTTTCTTTCCGCCATCTGCCATCGTCCTTCCTGCCGGAGGAAGACCAGGGCTATTTCTTGGCTTCCATCCAGTTGCCCGCCGATGCCACCGTCGAGCGCACTCTGGAAGTGGTCAAGGCCTACGAGCAGCACGCGGCCTCGCGCCCATCGATCCGATCCAATATGACCGTCGTCGGTTTTGGCTTCTCCGGCTCCGGCCCAAACGCGGCCATGGCCTTCACCATGCTCAAGGACTGGGGCGAGCGCAATGGCGCCACGGCCCAAGGCGAAGTGGCCCTGGCCCAGGCGGCCCTGTCCGGTACCAGGGAAGGGACAGTGATTACCCTGCTGCCGCCGGCCATCGACGAGCTTGGCAACAGCTCCGGCTTCACCATGCGCCTGCAGGACCGGGCCAACCAGGGCCATGCCGCGCTCCAGGCGGCAGAGACCAAGCTGCTTGCACTGGCGCAGAAGAGTCGACTCGTCAGCGGCGTCTATGCCGACAGCCTTCCGGCCGGCTCCAGCATCCGCCTGGACATCGACCGGGACAAGGCCGAGGCGTTGGGCGTGTCATTCACCAGCATCAGCGACACGCTGTCCACCGCGATGGGGTCTCACTACGTCAACGACTTCCCCAATGACGGGCGCATGCAGCAGGTCATCATTCAAGCCGAAGCGTCGGCCCGCATGCAGATTGACGACGTGCTCAAGCTCTATGTGCGCAACGCCAACGGCGGCATGATGCCGCTGTCCGAGGTGGTGACCCCGGCATGGAGCGAGACGCCGCTGCAACTGGTGCGCTACCAGGGCTTCCCGGCGGCGCGCATCTCGGGCAATGCGGCTCCCGGCGTCTCCAGCGGCGAGGCAATGGCCGAGATGGAACGGCTGGCGGCACAGTTACCACCTGGCTTCGCCGTGGCCTGGACAGGACAATCCCTGCAGGAGCGCCAGTCCGCCACACAAGCGCCGCTGCTGATGGCGCTGTCGATCCTGGTGGTGTTTCTGGTGCTGGCCGCT
This sequence comes from Solidesulfovibrio sp. C21, assembly GCF_047785625.1. Lineage (NCBI taxonomy): Bacteria > Pseudomonadati > Thermodesulfobacteriota > Desulfovibrionia > Desulfovibrionales > Desulfovibrionaceae > Solidesulfovibrio > Solidesulfovibrio sp. C21. Next base: position 14,572 of record NZ_JBLODY010000067.1, on the reverse strand, counting down.
CTGTACGAGAGCTGGACGATCCCGCTCTCGGTCATGCTGGTGGTGCCGCTGGGCCTGCTGGGTGCCGTGGGGGCGGTGATGCTGCGCGGCATGCCCAACGACGTGTTCTTCAAGGTCGGCATGATCACCGTTATCGGCCTGTCGGCGAAAAACGCCATTCTCATCATCGAGCTCGCCAAGCAGTTGCGCCAGCAGGGCAAGGGACTGACGGAAGCGGCGGTCACTGCGGCCCGGCTGCGACTGCGCCCGATTTTGATGACGTCGCTGGCCTTCGGCCTGGGCGTGGTGCCGCTGATGCTCGCCAGCGGTGCCAGCGCCGAAACCCAGCACGCCATCGGTACCGGCGTATTCGGCGGCATGGTCACCGCGACGGTGCTCGCCATTTTCTTCGTGCCAGTGTTCTTCGTCTTCGTGATGACCCTGCAAGAGCGCTTCGCAGCGTGGCGGTTCTCGCGCCGGCCTTCTCTCAAATAAAAGGGTCGCGCCAGGCTGCCAGTATAGTCACAACTTGCTTATTTTACTTATTTAAAATGCATAAATCGAACCGGCATATCCTGAAGAACAAGGTGTATAAGTCTCGTACGAGGGGTCGGTTCACTGCGGCGTTGACAGTCTGGAAAGGAGCACGCCCCCGGGAGCGTCGCTCAATGGTCGGATAACCTTCGCGGGACAGACTCCTCACGAAACGGAATTTTGTCCGCTAAGACCCGGTAAAAATACACGTCAGATGAGGGCCTATTTCGGCTAATCCGGACATGTTCTGTCCAGGCTCAAAGGCTTCAACCTGACACTTTGGACGTTAACGTACGATTCTTTCCATTTCGTGAACAGACCCCTCTAACGCTGTCTCCTGCCTCCGCCCACCCTTAGCGTGCATAAATTTCCGCCCGGTGACGTGATCCTCTGTAGTAAATTACCAGCACAACGGAAATAATGAGACAAGCCAATCCCGCGACAAACATGGCGTTTTGAAAACCGTATGCGATGGCCTCACGGTAACAATACGATGGTACCACCGCATCAGCGACGTGATCAAAAACAAGCGCTTGGGCGTAACTGACTGATTTCTGGATTCCAGCGTCGGCCAATTGGCGAGATGCGTGACTCACGGCGCTGGCTCCGAGCAAAGCCCCCAACACAGCTATTCCAACCGCCATTCCGCCCTGCCGGAGTGAGTTCATCACGGCGGACGCGGTTGCAAAGCGCGGTTTTTCCACCGCGTTCAAAACGCATATGCTCGTAACCGGCACGGCTATGCCCATGCCGACTCCCATCAAGCTAAGCATAGACCCGGAGTATACATAGCTCGTTCCGGCGTCGGCAAAGCCTAACATGACCATGGCCGCGCCGATTATGGCATAACTCATGACCATCAACCGATTTGTTCCAATGCGGATATGCAACCAGCCGAAGAATATCGATACTACTCCAGTAAGCAGAAACTGCGGCATCATCCGAAATCCGGCCTGAGAAGCGCTTACCCCTTGTGCCTCCTGGAAGAAAAGCGAAAAAAAGAACAGACTGCTGTATGTTGAAAAACCGAGCACAAAAGAAGCAATATTTGGTATGCCGAATCCTGGTTTTTTGAATAATGAAAGAGGCAACAGCGGGTTATCCGATCTAGCCTGCAAAAACAAAAACACGAAAAACAGGATGGAAGCTGCTGCAAAGGGAAATATTGCTGTTGACGACATTAAACCAGCATGTCCTGCTTCTATAAAAGCATATGTCATACATCCTAGAGAAATAATACTCAATATCTGACCAATAACATCAAGGCGGAGATATTTATCAACGGCAATTTCGTTCATACCCCAGCCGCCCAGCAAAAGAGCCAGAATGCCCAGAGGGATATTGATCAGAAAAATACTAGGCCAGCCGACAGAATCCACGAGAATCCCGCCAAGCGAAGGACCGATTGCCAGGGCAATGGCGGAGAACGCCGACCAGCAGCCTACCACCTTTGCCCGTTGCGTGGCATCGTCGAATGCATGGAATATGATGGACATGGCCCCGGGAATTATCACAGCTCCCGCCGCCCCTTGGATACTACGACCAATAAGAAGCATCGGCATGTTCCCTGCACTGGCACAAAAAAATGAGGATAATGTAAAAAGAGCGATCGCCAGCATCCAGATTTTTTTTAGCCCGTATTTATTGCTGAGCCCGCTGGCTGACAGCATAAAAGCGGCAAGGCAGACTGCGTAAGAGTTTATAATCCATTGCAGTTCTGCAAGAGTTGCGTCAACGCCCACCTGAATGGCGGGCAAGGCCACGTTGACGATGGTAACGTCAATATCGGCGATAAATGTTCCAAGAAACGCCGCCAAAGTCAGCGCCACGAGTTTTTTGTTCATGTTATAATACACTTTATCTCCATTTTAGTGTGGAAAAGAATAAAAACGTAATATCTACTTACAGACCGACGGTCGGTTTGTCAATAGGCAAAAAATATTCCCCTCCCATATGGGGGTGACCTGCAATTGATTAATTTACGCTTCGCAGGAGCTGCCTTCGTGCATTTAGGGCTGATTTTTTTGAAGAACTATCGGCGTTGAGCCCCACGCGGCTATTTCAAAAAAAAACTCTTGCCTGGGGCAGGGAACTTTTGGACTTAGACCGGGATATGGACAGCTCCACCAGTTGGGCGACGGCAGTCATGTCTGAACGACGGAACTATTTATATGATATTTCAAGCAATTAGGAATGAATTGCTATGATTCCTTGGGCGTAAATCGCTCAGGTTAGGTTTGAAAGAATTAAGAATAGTGTATAAAGCTCCATGAAGGAGCTACGTATGCCAAGAAACGTCGACAATCCGCCACACAGGGATATCCGCCTAAGCGCAGGAGAAAAGCACCGGGCCGAGCTGCTTGACACGGCGAAAAAAATTTTTCTGGAAAAAGGCTTTAACTCTGCTACTGTAAACGATATTCTTATGGCGGTAGGTCTTTCCAAAGGCGGATTCTATCATCACTTCAAATCAAAGGATGAAGTGTTGGACGCTTTGCGGGTCCAATATACCAAACGATTCCTTGAAATAGTAGAGAAACGCGTCGCAGCCGTGCCGGATGACGCGATGGAGGAACGGTTCCAGACTTGGATCAAGGCTTTTGTGGATGCTTACTACTCAAGCTATGCTGAACACGATTTATTCTACCATTCCGTGCATTCCAACCGTGCCAACGCTGACCGCACCGCAATCATCAAAAGCCTGATGCGTCTTTTGGAACAAGGCTTGGCGAAGGGCGCATGGTCGTTGTCCTCTCCTTTGCTTACAGCAACAATTATGTATTCGGCCATTCACGGCGTTGTCGACGAAGCGATTGCTGCCCAGAATAAAGAACATATTCTGCTAGCGGAACACCTTTACACGTCTCTTAAGCTATTGCTGCAGAGATAATAAATAGGGCCTTCCGGCTTTTTCGTGGGTCCCTCGGCCAAGTGTGTCTTGGATAGAGGTCCAACCCGCCGAAGAAGGAGTAGGTGGCAGTCTTGAATTGTTCCCGATTTCGATAACCGCAAGCTCTCCACAAGTGTGCATTGACAAGCGACCCCACGGCAGCTTGTCAATGCACACTTGTGGAGAACGCCTGAAGACCACGCTCACAGGCGCCCTCCCGGGGAGACCATACCCGGTCACTTACCCATGGAAAAGTCGGAAGGACCATTTTTTCTCAGGTGGAAGTATGCGATACTGGAACTGGGTGTCACCGGCTCCCTCCCTAGTGTCACGTTCGCTAAATTCCATTGATCTATGAGGAGAGCGGTTTCCCCTCGTAGGTCCATTTGAAGGGATGCGCCCGTTGCTCGTTGTAGCGCCGAATATAGGTCATGATCTGGGAGACGAGGGCTTGCCTCGATCTCCAAATGCCTCCCTTGAGAACGTCTTTTGTGAAGATGTTGAACCATATCTCGGCTTGGTTCAGCCAAGAGGCGTACTGAGGTGGTCCCGTTTGTTTGGACAGGTTGGCGGCGAAGTTAAGCTATAGTCCGGTTGGTGGTCATGCCGCCTTGGGTGCCCTTTGGCCATCCCGGTATACTTCCATGGGCCGCCGTCCGTCAAAAGCGGTATGGGCCGTTGCTCATTGTAAAATCTGAACCAGTCGTCGAGCGCTTCCCGGGCTTGGCTGCCGGTTTCCAGCTCTCGGAGGTAGATGCATTCCCATTTCACTGATCGCCACAGGCGTTCGATGAAGACGTTGTCCATCCATCGGCCCTTGCCATCCATGGAGATGGATGCGCCGGCCTCCTTGAGCGTCTGGGTGAACTCCAGACCGGTAAACTGCGAGCCTTGGTCCGTGTTGAAGATTCCAGGCACTCCATATCTATTCATGGCCTCTTCCAGAGCGTCCACGCAGAAAGCAGCATCCATGGTGTTTGACAGTCGCCAGGACAGCACGGCTCGACTATGCCAGTCCATGAGTGCCACCAGATATAAAAATCCTCGCTTCATGGGCACATACGTGATGTCAGCGCACCACACCTGATCCGGGAAGTCAATCCGCAGCCCACGCAAGAGATACGGATAGATTCTGTGCTCGGGATGGGGAACGCTGGTCCTGGGTTTTTGGTAAATGGCCATCAACCCCATTTTACGCATCAACCGCCGCACGCGAGTGCGTCCCACTATGACGCCCTGATTTTTCAAGTGCCGCTGCATCTGCCGTGAGCCATAGAACGGCGTTTCCAAGAACTGCGCATCAATGAGCCGCATCAGGTCGAGATTCACGGCCTTCTCGCCCTGAGGGCGATGGTACCATGTCGATCTGGCCAGCCCAAGTACCTGGCACTGCCGGGTAATACTGAGTCGTGGATGGTCCGTTTCGACCATCCCCTGCCTTCGCCCCCGACCCATCGTTTGGCGAAGGCTCGTTCTAAAAAATCTTTCTCCACGGTGAGTTGGCCGACCTTGGCGTGCAACTCGCGGATCTCGGCCTCGGAGTTCTTTTTCACGGAAGCCGCCTTCCCGGAAAAGGATGCCACCATCCCTTCCTTGGCCTGGCGCTTCCAGCCGGCAATCATCGTCGGATGCACGTCGTACTTGCTGGCAAACTCAGTCAAGGTCAACTCGCCGGTCAGAGCCTCCAACGCCACCTTGGCCTTGAACTCCGCAGAAAATTTCCGTCGCTTGGACATCGAAACTGTCCTCCTCGCTTGAGGACTATAGCTTAACCGACTGTCCAATTTTCCGCGACCACCTCAGCGCGCCGATTCTGTATCGGGAAGGACAATCCGTGAGCACCATCCAGGCTATCCTTCGGCACAAGTCACCGGCCACCACGACGCGCTACCTGCACGGATGGGGCTCCGCCAGTCCCGAGAGGCGTTAGACTCCGTGATGAATGGCAGAGGCGGTAATCAGGTGGCTTTAGCGGTCTAAACGCATCGACGCTGGCACAGGGGGGATTCGACTGAATCCCCCTTGCATTTTATTGGGTCGAATCAATCCCACTAGTGTGGCGTTCTCTAGAAAATATGACAATATTTTTTAGAGAAAAAATAATTATTTAAATATATTACTCTCAAAATTCGTATACGCGAATTTCAAGAACGCAACACTAGGACAGCGGCGTGATTCTGGAAAATGTGTCCGAAATGTGTCCAGCAAGAAAAAAGGACTTAGAATTTCTTCTAAGTCCTTGATTTCTTTGGCGTCCCCAAGGGGATTTGAACCCCTGTTAGCGGCGTGAGAGGCCGCCGTCCTAGGCCACTAGACGATGGGGACGGACGCTTGCTGGTGGGCCGTGCTGGGCTCGAACCAGCGACTCTCTGCTTAAAAGGCAGATACTCTACCGACTGAGTTAACGGCCCACACGAGAAGAAATCGATTATGCGCATCCTGCCCCGGTGTCAAGCGCTATCCGCCCGGTCCCCGAAAAAAGCGCCACGGCCTCGCCACGCTTCCCAAAAAAGCCGCCCCTGGCTATACCTCCCCCCACCATGGATTTCGTGCACCTCTGGCATTCCCTGCTGTGGCCGCTTGGCCGCCTCCTCGTGTCCCTGGCCATCGGCCTGCTCGTGGCCAATCTCATCGAGGCCCTCAACTGGACCCGCTTTCTGGCCCGCCTCGCCGCGCCCATCATCCGGCTGGGCCATCTCAAGGATGTGGTCGGCGCCAGCTTCTCCATGGCCTTTTTTTCCGGCATGGCCGCCAACTCCCTGCTGGCCGAGGCCTATAGCGCCAAAAAGCTCACCGACCGCGAGTTGATCCTGGCCAACCTCTTCAACAGCCTGCCCACCTACTTCCTCCATCTGCCCCAGATGTTTTTCATCACCGTGCCCTTTCTCGGCACGCGCCCGGCCGCGCTCTACGTCGGTCTGACCCTTCTCGCCGCCCTGCTGCGCACAGTGGCCATCCTGGCCTACGGCCGCCTGGTCCTGCCGCCCCTGCCGGACGGCTGCGTGGCCTGCCACCTGAAAGACGGCGATTTTTCCTGGCGCAAAGCCCTGCGCAAGGGCCTTCGGCGCTTTTCAAAACGCCTCCGCACCATGGTGCTTTTCACCGTGCCCATCTACATCGGCATCCATTTTCTGGCCGTTTCCGGCGCGTTCGGGGCCATGGAAAAGTGGCTCTCGGCCCACCTCGGCTTCCTGTCCTTCATGACGCCCCAGGCCGCAAGCATCGTCATGTTCCAGGTGGTGGCCGAATTCACGGCCGGGCTGGCCGCGGCCGGGGCCATGCTCGGCGCCGGCGACCTGACCACACGGCAGGTGGTGCTGGCCCTGCTCGTCGGCAACATCCTGTCCACGCCCATTCGCGCCTTTCGCCACCAGTTTCCGTACTACGCCGGCATTTTCAAGCCCAAGGCGGCGATGCGGCTGATCGTGCACAACCAGGCCCTGCGGGCGGCCAGCATCCTGCTCGTCACCGTGGGCTACGCCATTTTGGGCTGAACCATGCGGGAAGGCATATTCCCCGCTTTGCCCGCCGCCGCGACGGCCGGTCCGGCGGGGCTTTCGGAAGGCCCTGGATCGGCCTGGGCCCTGGGTCGAGAATGCCGTGAAATGCTATAAAAAACCTCTGCCGCCTGGCATATATTTGTTGTGTTTGTATGCGGTCTGTGTACAATAAGGCACTTTTATCAACGCGCATGCCAACTTTCGCTGCTTGGACCCTTGGAAGACGCCCCCAACACGCCGAAAAAGACCATGCCAAAGAACGGAGCTACCGTACATGTCGAAGAAACTTTACGTGGGTAACCTCTCCTTCTCCTCCACGGAAGACGATGTCCGCGACCATTTCGCCCCCTACGGCGAAGTCATCAGCGTCAACCTCATCACCGATCGCGAGACCGGCCGCCTGCGCGGTTTCGGCTTCGTGGAGATGGATGACGAAGGCGCTTCCGCTGCCATCGCCGCCCTGGACGGCAAGGAACTGGCCGGCCGGACTCTGAAGGTCAACGAAGCTCAGGAAAAGCCCCGTTCCGGTGGCGGCGGCGGCGGTCGTCGTGGCGGCAGCGGCGGTGGCTACGGCGGCGGCGGCCGCTGGTAGTAATGCCGGTACGGTCCGCTTCGATCCGTGAACAACGGTTGCGGGCTGCCTGATAATGTCACTCAAGGGCCGGGACGTATGTTCCGGCCCTTTTTCATGCCCGTTGCCGCGTTGTTGCGGACTCGAAATCCGTGCCTGCATGCTTTCAGGCAACATCCACAGCGCGCTACTTCCTTCGCGTCAGCACGCCGCGGCCTCTTGCGGCCGCAACACCCGATCCGACGCCCCGGGCAACGGCCATAAAAAAAGCCGGAGCCCGAAAGCTCCGGCCTTGCGCGGCAACGCAACGCACAGGCCGGCGCTCGTCGTGGACCGGGAGGGTTCCCGGGTCACGACGGCCGGCAACGCCTTAGAACTTGTAGGACAGGCCGAAAGCGATCTTCCAGGTATCCCCTTCCCGGGACTGGCTGACCAGCCGATGGCCCCACACGCTCTGCTTGAACTCGCCGTGGGCCCAGCCCGTTTCCACAATGGCGGCCAGATTCTGGTAAATCATGTACTTGTTGTCGAAGTTGACGCCAAGCACGTACTCGCCCACGGCCAGGTCGCGACCCATCACGAAGTAGGGGTTGCTGCCCATGGAGCTGTTGAGGAAGCGGATGGCCCGGGCCGAGTTGGTGCCGCCGACGTAGGTGAAGGTCAGGCGGTGGGTCATCTTCTCGAAGAAGCTCATGTTGTCGAGGCTGGCGCCGAGGCCCCAGGAGCCGACCGGACTCATGGCCACGTTGGCGTCCTTGACCAGTTCCTGGTTGTCATCAAACAGGAAGGAGTTGCCCGGCCCCCAGTTGGAACGGATGATGGGCATGCGCTCGGAACCGTTCATGGTGGACTTGTCTTCGCCGGTGGACCACCAGCCGAAGGCCTTGGGGGTGAGCAGATCCCAGCCGGTGTATTCCGCGCCGGCGTCGAGGAACCAGCCTTCGCGGCGGTTCTTCTTCCGTTCGCTCTGGGAGCCGGTCCCGTAGATCACATCGGCGTAGAAGCGCACGGGATCAAACGCGGACACCTCGAAGGCACCGCCGGCCCACCAGAAGGCGTTCTGGTCGTTTTTCCACAGCGCCGGCGTCACGTAGGTCCCGGCCGAGGTCAGGTTGTCGGCGTAAAAGGACGTCTTGTACTGGGAGCTCTTGTTGGTGAAGTAGTCGGTGTTGCGGCCGGCCACGGCCACCGCGCCCCAGGGCGTGGCCTTGAACCCTTCCAGGGTGATCGGCAGGGCCAGGAAATAAGCATCGAGTTCGTCGGCCACCTGGGTGGTGGTGTTGTCATAGGTGCGGTCGGTATCGATCAGACGCCCGAAGCCGGCCACGGCCGAAAGGGTCTTGTCGATAAGCGGCGCCTTCACCACGAGGGCGGCCATGTTGTCGCCGAAGACCGGCGAGGAGTAGAAAAGCTGGCTCTGGGGCATTTCGACGCGCTGCAGGCCGGCCGTGGCCGAAACCGCGCACCCCGGGAGCTTGAACTGCAGGAAGGCCTGGTAAGGCACCACGGCCGTGGTCGGGTTGGCGGCGGTGTAGGTGCCGTGGCCCCAGGTATCCTCCACCTTGAGCGAGAGCCGAAACTTCACGGCTTCGTTGGCGACGAAGTCGGTCCGCACGCGGAAGCGCTCCCAGATCTGGAAGCTTTCCTCGGTCTTGGAAGGACCCTTCCAGGTCGGCTTGGCCGAGGTCCAGGCCGGCGCGTTCCAGCCCGTAAAATTGCGGTTGGAATAAAAGACGCCGTAGACAAGGGCGTCACCCACCATCCTCACTTCCGTGGCCGCCTGGGCCGCGGCGCACAGGACCACGACGCAAGAAACAGCCATGGCCAGGCTGCGCAATAGTTTCATCATCCCTCCCTCTTTTGCGACTGTTCGCCTTTGCAGAAATATCCGTTGCCGCTTGTCGACCTGTGGCGAAGAGGTCGTTACGGTTTGTAAAATATTACAAATATGACAGCAAATGGCATAAATTAAATAATTACGGTATGTTATAAATTAAGAAAACAACAGTAACAGACACGCGCATTTGCACAACAATGACAGTGCATGGTTCTTGGATTGAATAGGACTATTATACGATCACGAAAACTTATAATAATCGTGATTCTTGATTTATTTACCATGAATTATGGTGACAATGATGCTATTTGAAAACCAATACTGGAATAATACTGCATGCGATATGCACGAACTACAACAGAGAGACTGCCATCTGTGCGTCATACTAGGCCTGTACTCTCGAATATCCCCGGCACAACAGTTCCATGACCTTGGCGATATCTATATTTCCTTTTCCCAAGAAGTTGAAAAACCGACATATCCTCTCGTTTTGGAATTTTCGTGACAGCACAATTCATCCCCTTAACATTCATTTATCTAAAATCATTAATAAAAAACGAGCAGTGTCACATTGCCCGATAGCCAACCCGCGCCCTATACTGAGGCAATCGACAATCGGCCGCGCCGCCACAATCCGTTGCGTCGCCGCCGCCAACCGCGCCCCGCGCCAGAGGAAAGCCGCCCATGCCTCGTACCCCTTTGCGCCGCTCGCTTCCCCTTGCGGCCGCCCTGCTCGCCAGTCTGCTGGCCCTGTCTCCGTCCGCGCCGGCCACGGCCAAGACCGTCACCGACATGGCCAAGATGACGGTGACCGTCCCGGACGCCCCCAAAAAGGTCTACGCCCTGTCCCCGCCGGACAGCCTGCTCGTGTACGCCATCGATCCCTGCGTGCTGGCGGGATGGAATTTCAAGCCCTTCCCGCCGGCAAAGGCCTTCATGCCCGCCTGCGCGGCCAACCTGCCGATCCTGGGCGGCTTTTTCGGCCAGGGCATGGTTCCCAACAAGGAAGCCCTGCTCGCGGCCAAGCCCGACCTCGTGGTCAGCGGCACCATGGCCAGATCCAACCCTGAGTTCGACAAATTCTTCACCGAGATGGGCATCCCGGTGGTGCGCATCGACAGCGAATCGCCGGACAACTATCCGGCCGACTTTCGTTTTCTGGGAGAAGCGCTCGGCAAGAAGGAGCGCGGAGACGCCCTGGCCGCGGACGCGGACAAGACCCTGACCGAACTGCGCGCCGGCCTGGGCAGAATTCCCCAGGACAAGCGCCTGACCGTCTACTACGCCGAGGGCGGCGACGGACTCTATACCGATGGCGCGGGCTCCTTCCACACCATGGTCATCGAGATGGCCGGCGGCGTGAATGTCCACAAAAAGCCCCAGTCCCGCCGCTTCGGCATGGACAAGGTGACCATGGAGACCGTCATGGGCTACGCGCCCCAGGCCATCCTGGTCCAGGATGCCAAATGCCGGGACATGATCCTCACCTCGCCCCTGTGGAAGGACATCCCGGCCGTCAAGTCGGGCAAGGTGTTCCTCATCCCGGACGCGCCGTTTAACTGGTTCGACCGTCCGCCGTCCTTCATGCGCCTGCTCGGGGCCAAATGGATGGCCCATGCCCTGTATCCGGAGGTCTTCCCCTACGACATGGTCAAGGAGACCCAGGCCTTTTTTAAGCTGTACCTGCAAAAGGACATCAGCACCGACGAAGCCAAGGTCTTGCTCGCCGGCAAAAATCCGCACCGCAGCAAGTGAGCCACACCCCCGCCCCCTTGCCCCGCGCCGCCGCCAGGGCCCGGTACGCCATACCGGTCCTGGCGGCCGTGCTCGTCCTGGCGGCGGCCTGGTCCCTGACCGTGGGCCAGTACCCCATAAGCCTCGGCGACCAGTGGCGGTTTTGCCTGCGCGCCCTGTCCGGCCAACCTGCGGCCGCGGGCGAACAGCATCTTATCGCCACGGTGCTGTGCGACATCCGCTTTCCGCGGCTTTTGGCCGCCATCCTCGTCGGCGCGGTGCTGGCCGCCTCGGGCACGGCCTATCAGGCCATGTTCGTCAATCCGCTCGTCTCGCCGGGACTGCTCGGCGTGCTGGCCGGATCGGCCTTTGGCGCGGCGATCGGCATGCTGGCGGGTGTGAACTGGACCCTGGTCCAGGTCTTTGCCTTTACCGGCGGCATCACGGCCGTGGGGCTGGCCATCGCCATGGCCGGCAGCGGCAAGGGCGACAAGCTGTTGCTGCTCATTCTCGGCGGAGTGATAAGCTCCGCCCTGTTCACGGCCCTGCTGGCCGCAGCCAAGTACGTGGCCGATCCCAACGACGAGCTGCCGGCCATCACCTATTGGCTGATGGGGGGGCTGTCCCGGGCCGACGGGGCGACCATGCGCCTGGCCGGGCCGGCCTTTTGCCTGGGGCTGGTGATCCTGTTCCGCTTCGCCGGCCGGCTGGACCTTTTAAGCCTCGGCGACGAAGAGGCGCGGAGCCTCGGGCTGTCCACCGGCCCGGTGCGGCTGGCCCTTATCGCGCTTTCCACGGTGCTTTGCGCCCTGACCGTGTCCATCGCCGGGCTGATCGGCTGGGTGGGGCTCATCATTCCCCATGCCGGGCGCATGCTGGTCGGGCCGGGGCATGGCCGGCTTTTGCCCGCCGCCGCCCTGCTCGGAGCCGTCTATCTGCTGGCCGTGGACGATATCTCGCGCCTGGCCTTTGGCGTGGAGATCCCGCTCGGCATCCTCACGGCGCTGATCGGCATTCCCTTTTTCCCGCTGGTGCTCAAAAACGCCCGACGGGGCTGGAGTTAGGCATGAACGCCGTCGCCGCCAGCAACCTGGCCTTTTCCTACAACGGACGCGCGGTCCTCAAAGACGTGTCCTTTACCGTGGCCCCGGGCGAGCTCGCCTGCCTGCTCGGCCCCAACGGCTGCGGCAAGACCACGCTGTTGCGCCTGATCCTCGGCCTGCTTTCCCCGGGTTCCGGGGACGCCCGCATCGAGGGGCGCGATGTGGCCGCCTGCCCGCCCCGGCATCTGGCCCGGCTGGCCGCCTATGTCCCCCAGCTGACCCAGCCGGCCTTCGCCTACACCGCCTTCGAAACGGTGCTCATGGGCCGGGCCGCCCGGGCCCGGGTTTTCGGCCGGCCGGGAAAGCAGGACAGGGAGATCGCCAGGGCGGCCATGGCCCGCTTCGGCGTCGACGGACTTGCCGATACGCCGCTGACGCGCCTAAGCGGCGGCCAGCGCCAGCTCGTCATGCTGGCCCGGGCCCTGGCCCAGGATACGCCGGTGCTCGTCATGGACGAACCGGTCAACGGCCTGGATTTCGGCAATCAGGCCCGATTTCTGGAAATCGTGCGCAAGCTTTGCGACGAGGGCCGCACCTGCCTTATGACCACCCACTTCCCGGACCACGCCCTGTGGGTGGCCGACAGGGTGGTCATGATGCGCGCCGGCCATGTCCTGGCCGACGCGCCCCCGGCCGAGGCCGTCACCAGTTGCAACCTCGGCCGGCTTTACGACGCCGCCATCGAGGTGCATCCCTTAAACGAAGATATGCGGGTGTGCGTGCCGGCGCGCATGCGCCGGGTCTTGCGGCATCCGGGCAAAAGACGCGTCATTCCCCTTTCCGCCGCCAGCCCGAACCCAAACGCCGCCCCAAGGAGCCGTTATGTCCGAAACGACTTTTGACCGGAGTTTCTACGTTTACGACGCCAACCATCGGTTTGCCGCCATGTACCCGCTGCTCGCCCGCCAGATCGTGGACGACTTCGGCATCACCAAGGGCGTGTGTCTGGATGTGGGCACGGGCAGCGCCGCCGTGTGCATCGAGCTGGCCAAGATCACGGATATGACCATGATCGGCCTCGACGCCAAGCCCGAGGTACTCGAACTGGCCCGGGAAAACGTGGCCCGCCACAATCTTCCGCCCGAGCGCTTCCGCTTCCTCGAAGCCGACGTGGCCGCCATCCCCATGGAGGACGGCACGGTCGACCTGCTGGTCAGCCGGGGCTCGATCCCCTTCTGGGAAGACCACGTGGCGGCCTTTGCCGAGCTCAATCGGGTGCTGGCCCCGGGCGGCGCGGCCCTTGTCGGTTGCGGCTTCAGCCGCTACCAGCCCATCGAGGAAGTGCGGGCCATGCGCCCCAAATGGTCCGGCGAGGGTGAAAAGGACTCGCGAAACGACTGGAAGGCCGACGATTACCTGCCGCGCGTCCTGGACCAGGCCGGCATCGCCGACGCCGAGGTCCACCGCGACGCCTACGGGGTGTGGGTGCATATCCGCAAATCCTGACCAGTCGCCCCTCTCCACCGTCCTTCCGAGACCCTATTCCTTACCCAAGGGATAGGAATAATCCTTTATTTCCAAAATGTATCTGAATTTATTGGATATTATTTTTTTGAACGGTCCCTTCCCGCTTTTTTGCATTTCAGGTAGGAGGTGAGGGTTCGGTTGCGCAACACTGTCAGCAACAAGCCGGCCACGCGGCCGCGATAAAAGAAACGCACGGAGAATGCCTATGATCAATCGAAAGCTCTGGCTGATCGACGCCGGATACATGTATCGCGGACAATCCATTTACAGTCGCGAGTATAGTATCGATTATGTCAAACTGAGAAACATGCTTGAGATCGACGAGCCGCTTTGGAGAGCCTATTATCTCAATTCCGTGCCCAATCCCACGCCCGATGCCCAGGTTTCCTTCTATAACTGGATGCGTAGCGCGCCGCCCATCGGGCCGAAAATCATCACCAAGCTCTACGAACTGCGTTCGAGCGAAATCACGGACCTCTACTGCGAACAGTGCCACCGCAAGGTGCCCATTTCATGCCCCAACGACCCCAAGCATCGCCTGAGCCGTGAGCAGCAAAAAGGCGTGGACGTGGGTCTGGCCACCTTGGCGCTCACCCATATCGAGAACTACGACACCCTGATCCTCTCCTCGGGCGACAGCGATCTGCTGGACGCCATCGAGTTCATCACGGAAAAAAACAAGCGCTTCGAACTGCTCGTATTTAAAAACGGCGTGTCCACCGACCTGCAATGCCGGGCCGACCGCATCTACTGGATCGACGATTTCGCGAGCGAAGTCGCGCGGTAAGAATTTGGGGGGAAACTTTTCTGTAGAAAAGTTTCCCCCCAAACCCCCTTTCCAAATACCATGTTGGCCTCGACCCTCAAACTGGCTGATAGTGCCAGTGAACGTGCTCCAAGGGCACAAACGAGGCGAGGAGACCAACATGGCAAGACAAGAGTTATCCCAACTTCAGG
>NZ_JBLODY010000066.1:0-21258 GCF_047785625.1 Solidesulfovibrio sp. C21 | reverse complement strand
CCCCCGGACCCCCACCCTCCCGAAAAACTTTACTGGATTAGAAAGTAAATGTTTTTGGGGGATTGCCGCTGAAGTCGAACAGGATGGCCCGGCCGTGGTCGATGCTGAAGGTCGTGAAGTCGGGGTTGTCTGCGGAGCCGTAGATGGAGCGGACCAGGGCGTTGCCGTCGATGATGCGTTTTTTGACCGCCGGATCGTCGTCGAGGACTGCGGTCCCAGCCAGCCGCAAGGTGACCATCTTTTCGCTGCAACAGGACAGCTCCAGCCGGTTGTCCGCTTTGAGCTGGGCATAGGTTTCCTTGCTCTTGGCCGTGCAGAACCACAGCCGGCCGTCCTGCTCGAACTGGAACTGGAAGGGCCGGACCCGGGCTGCGCCCTTGTCCGATGTGGCCAGGAACACGGTGGAATTGGCCTTGAGGAAATCGGTAACTTCACGCATAGGTTGCTCCTTTTTTTTTGTTCGATGTCGAACCATTTGGGGAAATTTTTTAGCCCAGGTTGTCCCGCACGGTTTCCAGACCGGCGACGAGCGCCTGCCGCCGGGCGTCGGCCATGCCGCCCCAGACCCGGGCCAGCAGGGCGGTCGACACGGCCTCGAAATCGCCGCGAAACGCCTCGCCCTTGTCCGTCAGGGCGACCAGGGTGACGCGGCTGTCGTCCGGGCTGCCCTGGCGGCGGACGTAGCCGGCCTCGTCGAGCTTGCGCACGAGCACGGTGACGGTGTTCTTGCGCCGTCCGATGGCCGTTGCCAGCGCGTTCATGGCCATCGGTCCCTGGTCGTAGAGCCGGACCAGAATCGCGCCGTGGGAGGGCACGATGCCCGGATGTCCCCGACGCGTCAGCTCGGCCACGATCCACTCGTGGGCACGCTCGCGGATATCGGCGATCAGGGCGATGACGTGGTCGGTGCGCATGGACGTCGAATAGTTCTACGTAGAACTATTGTCAACACAAAAACGGTCCTGACCGGGCGGGACATGTGTCCCGCCGGTTTCGGCCGTTGTGCCTGGGGGGCTTACTTGTGCGCCGTGGGCCGGCAGGCGCCCTGGCAGCAGCCGTCGGCGAGAAATTCGCTGTAGGCGAAGAGGATGCGCCGCTCCCTCGCCAGGGCGTCCTCGGGCAGGGCCGCAGCGGGGGCGTTTAGGGCCATGGCCTCCGTAAAGGACGGCAGGGCGCGCATGCCGTGGCCGAGTTCGCGGCCTGTGGCGGCTTCGAGCAGGACGGCGTCGTGGGTGTCGGTGACGGCGACCAGGGGCACGGGGCCACCCTGGTAGATACGGGCGGCGGCCAGGGCCTCGCGCACGTACGAGCCGGGTTCGCCGGAGCAGAAGATGATGAAAAGCAGTGGGTTGCCGTCCGCGTCCACGGCGAGCAGGTCCACCATGCGGGTGTAGTCCTTGCCCTCGATGGGGAAGCAGACGCCGACCTTGGGCTTCAGCCGGTCCCTGGGATAGCCTTTTTCCTCCACCAGGAGCTTGGCCAGGGCCTGCCGGAACTCTTCGTAGGACGTTTCGGCGACTTCCTCGCCGGTCAGGTAGTCGCGGATGACGTTGCCCAGCGATTCCTCATGCATGGCGAGCCTCCGTGGGCGTTTCGACCGTGAAAAGGCCCGGCCGGCGGCGATTGAGCGAGACGGTCCCGGTGCCAAGCGCGGCAAAGGCCAGGGCGGCGACGGTGAAAAGCGGTAGTCGGTGGCTGTCGTCGGGGATGACGACCACCGGCCTCACCGACGCCGTCACCTCGATGACGGTGCCGCCGTCCGGGGCTTGGGAAACGGGCCGCGCCCCCTCGAAGCGGTAATGGCCGCGCGCTTTCCAGGGCAGCCAGGGCAGACGGAGGCGCTGGCCGGGGATACCGGCCGGGATGATGGTGACGCTTCCTGGCGTCGCGGTCACGGGCAGGCGGGTGTCGCCGGCCAGGGCGGTGATGCGGTCCTTGTAGAAATCGGCAATGGAAAACGCGCCGTAGAAGTTGGGGTTCTCCGTCAGGTACGGCATGAGCTCCCGGTTGCGGCCGTAAAAGGTCAGGCAGGTGCAGGCGAGCAGGGCGTAAAGGGCCAGGGTCCGCAGCCGGGCGGCGGCTTTTGTCGGAAAGCGGCCCAAACGGTCGGCCACGAAAAAGATCAGGAAGTTGTAGGCGATAAAAAGGAACCGGAAGGGATAGATTTCGGCCGAGGACAGATGCAGCCAGTGGGAAACGGTGCGCCAGACCGTGCCCCAGCCAAGGACGAGAAAGATGCCGGCGCAAAGCAGGCAGGTTCCGTCGCGAAGCCGCCCGGGATCGTTCTTGCGCAGGCGCGCCAGGTATTCCGCCGCCAGCCAGGCGACAAGCAGCACAAAGGCCGCGCCGACCAGAAGCGAGCCGTCGTAAAAGGCCACGTTGTACTTGGAATAGGTCTCCGGGAACCGGAACATGGGGAAGACGGCGTCGGTCAAAAGTCCCCAGATGTCGGCCAGGGAGCCGTAGCCCCCGGCCGGGATGCGGCTCCAGCCGCCGTAGACCTTGGACACGGCGTAGGCCTTGGGCGAAACGAGCAGGGCCGTGCCCGTAAAAAAAAAGGCCGCCCGCCACAACACGTCGGCGCGTCGGGAGAGCAGGGCGTACAGCGCGACGAAAAGTCCCACGGCCATGCACAGCCACACGAAAAGGTGCAGCGCGCCCTGGTAGAAGATCCAGGCGGTCAGAAGCGACGCCCCGGCCCAGGCCAGCGGCCGAAAACGCCTGCCGACCAGCAGGGCGGCCAGCAGCGGCGTCAGGCACAGGCTGATCTGGGGGGAATAGCCGATGGCGAGATGCTGCACCAGCCAGGGATTGAAGAGAAAAAGGACCAGCAGCACGACCGCCTGCCCGGTGGCGAGGCCGAGCCTGTCCGCCAACAGGCGCACGCCGGCGATCGCGAGCAGGATGTGCAGCCCGAAATAGGCCTTCATGAAGGCCATGAAAGGCAGCACCCAGACCAGCGGCAGCAGGGGGGAAAGGCTGATGACCTCCGGGTTGGACCAGTAGGACAGGTCCTGCAGGGTGGAAAACCAGGTGATGTCCGTTGGGATGGCCAAAAACGACAGGGGCAGCCGGCCGAAAGAGCGCAGACTGTCGTAGAGGAAGTGGAAATAAAAAAGGTCCTTGCCCCAGTCCAGGATGCCCACGCGGTCGGAGAAGAGAAACGCGCCGTAGAAAAGATATGTCCCGGCCAGGGCCAGGGCCCAGTACAAAGCCGTGCCGGTCCCTGTCCATGCCGCCGGAACGCGCCTGGACGCGGCGTCCGGGCGGCGCGTGGCGGCCGGGGCGGCATATGGGGTTTCGGGTGTGGACATATCCTGGCTTCGTGCCCGGGGGCTCTCCGGGGATAGCGGCAATCTCCCGCCGGGGGCAAGGATTTTTCAGCGGGTTTCGGGCGGTTGGTTTCCCCCGGGGGACGCCGCCGTCTCGACGAAGCGCGAAGTTTAGGGTAGTTAGGGCCATTCTTTACATCGGCGGGGGGCGTATGGAAGACGGGCGACTGCGCGACAGGCTGGCCAGCCTCAAGGAACACCTGCAACTGGAAAATCCACTGCTGGTCGACGCGGTGGAGAGCTTCGGCAAGCTGGACAAGGTCTGCCGGGGCCTCGGGCTTCTCGGCAAAGACCAGTCCACCATCTCCCAGATCGCCTGGTGGCCGCTTATTTCCATACTGGGGCCGTTTTCCGCCGGCAAATCCACGTTTATCAACCACTACCTGGATATGCCGGTGCAGCAGACCGGCTCCCATGCCGTGGACGACAAGTTCACGGTCATCTGCTACAACGCCGCCGGCGAATCCCGGGTCCTGCCCGGCACGGCGCTCAACGCCGACCTGCGCTTTCCCTTCTACAAGATGAGCGAGGAATTGGAGAAGGTGGAGCCCGGCGAGGGCGGACGCATCGATTCCTACATCCGGCTCAAGACCAGCCCCAGCGACAAACTGCGCGGGCTCATCCTCATCGACTCCCCCGGCTTCGACGCCGACGCCCAGCGCACGGCGACCCTGCGCATCACCAATCACATCATGGACCTCTCCGATCTGGTGCTGGTCCTTTTTGACGCCCGCCGGCCCGAGCCCGGGGCCATGCGCGACACGCTGACCCACTTGGTCGCGGCCACTATCAACCGCCGCGACTCCAACAAATTTATCTACATTCTCAACCAGATGGATATCGCCGCCCGGGAGGACAACCCCGAGGAGGTGGTGGGGGCGTGGCAGCGGGCGTTGGCCCAGCAGGGGCTTACCGCCGGCAAGTTCTACCGCATCTATTCGCCTTCGGCCGCTATGCCCATCGACGACGCCGCCTTGCGGGCGCGGTTCGAGGCCAAGCGCGACGCGGATCTGGCCGCCATCCACAATCGCATGAACCAGGTGCGGGTGGAGCGGGCCTACCGTATCGTCGGCGACCTGGAGAAGCTGGCCCGGGAGGTGGAAGACCTGCGGGTGCCGGAAATCCGGGGCATGCTCATGCGCTGGCGCAAGGGAGCGCTGCGGCGCGATGCCCTGGTGTTCGGCGGGGTGGCGCTTGTCCTGGCGGCGCTGTACATTTTCACCGGCCATCCCTTCAGCAACGGCATCGTGCCGGACTGGCTCGGCTGGGTGTTTGACGAATCCTGGCGCTGGATGCCGTTTCTCCTTTTATGCCTGGGCGGCGGAAGCTGGCTGCATCATCTGGCCCGCAAATGGTCGACCGCGGCCGTGGCGCGGATGGTGGAAAAGGCCTATCCCTACGGTCCGGTGCGCGAGGGCCTCATGCGGGCCCTGGCGAAAAACACCGCGCCCTGGCGCTCGATCTACCATATGGAGCCGGCCGGCTGGGGCCAGAAGGCCCGCAAGACCCTGTCCTCGGTCATTACGGACAGCGAGAAATACGTCCAGTCGTTAAACGACCGCTACGCCCACCCTTCGGGGATGTGCCAGCCGGTCCCCGAATCCATGATCGACTGATTTTCCCCCGGGCGCGGCGACCCCTGCCGCCGCGCCCGATAATCCCCTACCGGACCGTAGCCATGAACCCCGCCTGCAAGGACATCACTTCGTTTCTCGTCATGGACATCCTGGAACGGGCCAATGCCATCGAGGCGGCCGGCCACCGGGTGATCCATCTGGAAATCGGCGAACCCGACTTCGACACGCCGGACTGCGTCAAGGAAGCCGCCATCAAGGCCGTTTCCGACGGCAAGACCCATTACACCCACAGCCTTGGCATTACGGAACTGCGCGAGGCCATCTGCCGCCTGTTCGCCGACGAATACGGCGTGCGCATCACCCCGGACCGCATCCTGGTCACCGGCGGCACCTCGCCGGCCATGCTGCTGGCCTTTGCCGCCCTGGCCCGGCCCGGGGCCAACATGCTGCTGACCGACCCGGCCTACGCCTGCTACCCCAACTTCCTGCGCTTCACCGGCCTCATTCCCCATTACGTGCCCGTGGCCGAGGAGGACGGCTTCCAGTTCACCCCGGAGTCCATCGCGGCCAACGTCTCCGGGATGACCGCCGGCATCCTGGTCAATTCGCCGGCCAATCCCACCGGCACCCTGCTCCCGGACGCCGCCATGGAGACGGCCTGCGCCACGGGGCTGCCCGTGGTGTCCGACGAGATCTACCACGGCCTGACCTACGGCGGCCGGGCTCGTTGTGCCCTGGAATTTTCCGAGGACGCGCTGGTCTTAAACGGCTTTTCCAAGCGTTTCGCCATGACCGGGCTGCGCCTGGGCTACCTTGTCGCGCCGTGTTCCATGATGGGGCTTTTGCAAAAGCTCCAGCAAAACCTTTTTATCTGTGCCTCTTCCGTGGCCCAGTGGGCCGGGTTGGCCGCCCTGTCGCCGGACGGGCTGGCCGCGGCCGAAACCATGCGCCAGACCTACGCCACGCGGCGCACGGCGCTGCTCTCCGGGCTTAAAAAGCTCGGCCTGTCCCCGCGCACCGAGCCCACGGGCGCGTTTTACGTGTTCGTGCGCGCCGACCACCTGCATCCGGATTCCCTGGCCCTGGCCTACGACATCCTGGACAAGGTCCATGTGGGCGTGACCCCGGGCATCGACTTCGGCCCCGGCGGGGAAGGGCACCTGCGCCTCTCCTACGCCAACTCCCTGGAAAATATCGAGGAAGGCCTGGAAAGGCTTGGCCGTTACATAAGCGACCACTGCGGCTGAGGCGCGGACGTCCTTCCGCAATCCGTTTTCCCCGTTCCCCCATGCCCTTGACGACCGGATGGCTGTCGGGGAAAGAAAAGGCAGCGCGACCGGGAAAGGCAACCACCGTGGAAGGACTGACCATCGGCGGCGTCACGCCGCTTTCGCCCCTCGATTATCCCGACGCCCTGGCGGCCGTGATCTACTGCCCGGGCGATCCCTGGGGCTGTCCCTTCAGCCACGCCCGTCCCGAGGCCGGCGGGGCCTTTGATCCGGCGGCGGTGCTGTCCTGGCTGGAAAGCCGGCGGGGGCAGGTGGACGCGGTCCTTTTTTCCGGGGGCGAACCGGCGCTTTTGGCCGGCATGGCCGAAACCCTGGCCGCCGCGCGGGATCTCGGCTTTTTGACGGGAATCCATACCACCGGGCTTTTCCCCGAGGCGCTGGCGTCCGTGCTGCCGGCCTGCGACTGGGTGGGGCTGGCCGTGATGGCGCCGCGCGCGGCTTATGAACGCCTGACCGGCGATGCCGGCAGCGGCGCGGCGGTGTTCGCCAGCCTGGATATGCTGCTGCGGGGCGCTATCCCGTTCGAGATCCGCACCACCTGGCATCCCGGGCTCCTGGACGAGGCGGGTCTGGCCGTCCTGGCCGGGGAATTGGCCACGGCCGGCGCGATCCGCTGGAGCCTGCAAATTTTTCACCCGGGACCGGCTCCCGAGGGCGGGGACATCCCCCCGCCGGCCTTTCCGGCGCGGCTGGTCAGCCGGCTTCAGGCCGCCGCCCCGCGTCTGACCATCGATGTGAGAACGTAAGGTATCCCCCCATGGACGCGCCCGATATTTTGCGCATCACGCCCGGCGTGACCATCCCGCTTTCCGAGCTGACGTTTACCGCCTCGCGCAGCAGCGGCCCCGGCGGACAGCACGTCAACAAGGTGAGCTCCCGCGTGACGCTCCTGTTCGACCTCGACGCTTCGCCGAGCCTGTCCCCGGCGGCCAAGGAGCGCCTCCGGGCCGCGCTTGGCGGACGCATCGGCAAGGACGGAGTGCTGCAGGTCAGTTCCCAGACCAGCCGCAGCCAGACCGCCAACAAGGAACTGGCCGTGGAACGGTTCGTCATGCTCCTGCGCGCTGCCCTGACGCCCAAGCCCCCCCGCCGCAAGACCCGCGCCACCCTGGCTTCGAAATTGCGCCGCCTGGAAACCAAAAAGCGCCACGGCGCGCGCAAGCGGGAACGTACCAAGATAGAAGAATAGAGGAGAGGGAAGAGGATGCGAGAGGGGAAACCCTTTTGCAAAGGGTTCTCCCCTCTCGCGCTCTCCCCTTCCTAAATTTTTTAATGGTTTTGGTTTGTTATTCTGCCTGGGGAGCCATTTCCTTTCTCGATGCCTTGGAAGAGGCCGCATCCACTCCCCTTGAAAAGTTTCCCCTCAGTCAGAAAAAAATAAGGCCCCAGCCGGAGCCGGGGCCTTGAGATCGCTTTAGCGGAGGGCTACGAAAAAAGTTTCAGCGCGGCGATTATCGCCACGGTGGCCGCCAAAAGCGCCCCCATGCGCACGGTCAGGTCGTTTTTTTGCTTGGCCAGTTCTGCCACTAAGCGAAGCTCAAGCTCCCGGAGGTCCTGCTTGGTGGCGAGTTCTCGCTTGGCCGCCTCATCCTGCTTTTCCAGAATGCCTATAAGCACCCCGGCGGCTTCTTCGCCCAGGGCCTTTTCCAGCTTTTTGGTGTCGTCGAACAGGAGCGTCATAGGGTTCCCATGGGGCCAGGAGGCGAGGAAGTCAAGACTGCTGGTTGGTAAAAATAAAGGAACAGTCCGGGGCTTATGTCACTCCGTGCAGTGCGGCTTCTTTTTTTCCGAACCACCACCCCGGCACTGCCTCCCTTGACGCTCACGCCCCCCCGGGCTAGGGAAATCTGTCCTGGCGGCCCGATCCGGCAGGACGCCAAAGCCCAATTCGGAGCGACCACCCCATGTCTTCATTGGAACAAACGCGTCAGAAGAAATCCTTCTGGCTGTCGGCCACGCGGGAACAGGCCAAGGATACGGGCATGGCCCTCGTCCTGATCAGCCTGATCGTCTTCTTCGTCACCAGGGAAATCCGCTACGCGACCATCGCCGCCTTGCTGCTGCTTTTGGATATGATCGCGCCGGCGCTTTACAAGCCCGTGGCCAAGCTGTGGTTCGGCCTGTCCGGTGTCATGGGCATGGTCATGTCCAAGGTGCTGCTTTCCCTCATATTCTACCTGGTGCTTACGCCCATGGGCGTCCTGCGTACCCTTGGCGGCAAGGACCCCATGCGGATGCGGCAGTTCGGCAAGGGCGAGGATTCGGTTTTCCGGGTCCGGGACCATACCTTTGTGGCGGCGGATATCGAACAGCCGTTTTGACGCCGGGCGCGCCATCGGCGAGAACCTTGCCGCCCCGACCGGACGCCGGTTGGCGCGTTGTGGCGGCTTGTGGAGGCTTCATGGAATTTCTGTGTGAACTTTGGGGATTTTTGCGGGTCCGGAAAAAATTCTGGCTGCTGCCCATCATTCTCGTGCTGCTGCTTTTCGGTGTCCTCGTCGTGCTGACCAGCGGCACGGCCGTGGCTCCTTTCATCTACACCCTGTTTTAACGGGTAGGTCCATGGCCGAATACATACTCGGGCTTTCCGCCTACTACCACGACAGCGCGGCCGCGCTTTTGCGCGACGGCGTCATCGTGGCCGCCGCCCATGAGGAACGCTTCACCCGCAAGAAGCACGACGCCTCCTTTCCGCGCAAAGCCGCCGCCTACGTGCTCGAGGAAGGCGGCGTCGGCCTGTCCGATCTGGCCGCGGTCGCCTTCTACGACAAGCCGTACCTCAAGTTCGAGCGGCTGATGGAGACGTACCACGGCTTCGCGCCGCGCGGCGTGGTGAGCTTCCTGGCGGCCATGCCGGTGTGGATCAAGGAAAAGCTCTTCATGAAAAAGATGTTGCGCGAGGAACTGGCCAGGCTCGGCCGGGGCAGGCCGCGCATCCTTTTCCCGGAGCACCACCTGTCCCACGCCGCCTCGGCCTTTTATCCCTCGCCCTTCGACGAGGCGGCGATCCTCACCATCGACGGCGTGGGCGAGTGGTCCACCACCACCATCGGCGTCGGGCGCGGCAAGGACATCACCTTCCTGCGCGAACTCGACTTCCCGCATTCCCTGGGACTGCTCTATTCCGCCTTCACCTACTACTGCGGCTTCAAGGTCAACTCCGGCGAATACAAGCTCATGGGGCTCGCTCCCTATGGCATCGCCGGTTCCGAGCGGGTGGAGACGTACAAGCAGAAGATCCTGGACGAACTGGTCGACCTGCGCCCCGACGGCTCCATGCTGCTCAACATGGCCTACTTCGACTACGCCACCGGGCTCACCATGTGCCGGGACGGCAAGTGGGAGCGGCTTTTCGGCCTGCCCAAGCGCGCCGGCGAGTCGGAACTGTCCCAGGAACACATGGACATGGCCCTGGCCATCCAGGAAGTCACCGAAGACGTGGTCATGCTTCTGGCCAAGACGGCCCGGGAGCTTTCGGGCTGCAAAAACCTGGTCATGGCCGGCGGCGTGGCGCTCAACTGCGTGGCCAACGGCAAGCTGTTGCGGGCCGGGGTGTTCGACGACATCTGGATTCAGCCGGCGGCCGGCGACGCCGGCGGGGCCCTCGGCGCGGCCCTGGCCGCCCACCACGTCTGGGCCGGTCACGAACGCGCGCCGCTGCCCGAAGGGGCCATGGACCGCATGGCCGGCTCGTACCTGGGACCGGAGTTCACCCGCCGCGACGCGCTGCGCGTCGCCTCGCGAAACGACGCCCCTTGCGACGCCTATGACGACTTCGACGCGCTTTGCGTCCGGGTCGCCGATCTGCTCGCCGACGGCAAGGTGGTCGGCTGGTTCCAGGGCCGCATGGAATACGGTCCCCGGGCCCTTGGCGGACGCAGCATCCTGGGCGATCCGCGAAACCCGGAGATGCAGAAAAAGCTCAACCTCAAGATCAAGTACCGCGAAGGATTTCGACCCTTTGCCCCCTCGGTCCTGGCCGAGGCGGTCTCCGAGTGCTTCGAGCAGGACCGGCCCTCGCCCTACATGCTGCTGGTGGCCCCGGTGGCCGAAAAGCTGCGCTTCGATCTGCCCGAGGGCTACTGGCAAAAGCCCATGTTCGACCGGCTTTACGTCGAGCGCTCCAAGCTTCCGGCCATCACCCACGTGGACTTTTCGGCGCGCATCCAGACCGTGCACGCGGCCACCAACCCGCGCTACCACAAGCTCATCAGCACGTTTAACGCCCGTCATGGCTGCCCGGTGGTGGTCAACACGAGCTTCAACGTGCGCGGCGAGCCCATCGTCTGCACGCCCTGGGACGCCTACCGCTGCTTCATGCGCACCGAGATGGATTACCTCGTGATCGGCGACTGCCTGTTCGACAAGGAAAAACAGCCCGAGTTCGCCGAATCCGGCGACTGGCGCGACGAATACGAGTTGGATTAGGTTAAGCAGGTTAAGAAGGAAGAGTGTGCGAGAGGGGGACCCTTTTTGAAAAAAGGGTCCCCCTCTCGCGCTCTCCCCTCCCAAAAACTTTTAATGGTGGCAGGATGATAGATATAACATTCTGTTATCGTTAAATGTCTTTGGAAAGGGGGCCTGGGGGGAGAACCTTTCTTCAGAAAGGTTTCCCCCCGGTCTTTTTTTTTATTCCTTAAACCGGCTTGACGATAGCGGCCACGGCGTCGGCCAGGGCCTTCTTGCCCGAGGCGCTGTAGACCGCGTAGAGTCCCATCATGGTGCCGTGGGCGAACACGTAGTTCCGGAACTGGTTGAAGGCCTTGGAGTTGGTGTCCGCGATGCCGTAGCGCTCCTTGGCCAATTCGCCGAGGGCCACGGTCGTCCATTTGCCCGCCGGCCCGGTCAGCACCCAGTCGTGGTCGCCCAGGTGGCATACGAATCCTTCCATGCGCCGGGGCAGGGGCAGCGTCTTGCCGTCCGGGCCGAGCAGTTCCGCCTTCACCGGGTCCACGCCGGCCAGGATCGAGGCTGCCGTGATCCAGCCCACCACATCGGCCTCGTCCTTGGCGTCGCCGGGATGGTTGTGGGCGCAGGCCTGGGCCACCACCATTTGCGGCGGCAGCCCGCGCACGATGGCTTCGGCCACGGAAAGCACGTGGTGTTCGCCCGTGCCGGCCAGGGTCTGCTCCTGGCGGGACGTGCCGTCGTCGGCCCAGGCGAAGACCCAGGGCTTGTGCAGGTCGTGGAGCATTTGGGCCACCACCGTCGTGTCGCGGTCGAGGGTCAGGCCGTAGTTTTTCACGTAGCCGTCGTAGATGCCAAGCGTATTGCGCATGTTGCCGGCGGTGTGCACGACCAGGCCGCCGGGAAAGGCGTGGTGGCTGGTATAACCGCTGCCCGGGGCGCTGCGGAAAGGCTGCACGGTCTTGGACGGATCGGCGACCGGGGGCAGCAAGCCGGTGACCGTCTGACCCTTCAGAAAGCCTTTGGCGGCCAGTTCCGCATGGACGGCGGCCCGGGTTTTGGGGTCGGCCAGGCGGTCGGCCAGGGTGGGGGCGGGGTTGTCGAGGATGGCCTGCACCTTTTGCCGCACGGCCGGGTCCTTGATGGACGCGGCTACTTCGAGCAGGTATTTCCAGTCCCGGTCGACAACGGCCGAGCTGTCGGCCATGGCCAGGGGCGTGAGCGCCAGGCAGGCCTCCAGGGCGATGGGCTGGGGTGGGGTTTGCCCGGCGGCCTTTCGGGGAACGGCGCCGGTAAAGGCGAGCATGCCGCAGGCGGCCGCGCCAAGCGCGAGAAATTTTCTGCGATCGAGTCCTGACTCCATGATAAAGCCTCCATGGTTTTCAGGCATTATCCACGCTTGTCGTTACCGTGGGGTAGACCCGGGGAGACGATTGGGCGACAAGGAGTCTGCGGGACTTGGCGGACGCTAAAGGAAAACGACCCGGTGCCGATGGGAACCGGGAAAGGGCGGCGACGGTCCGCTCGGGAGGCGCGCATGAAACGGCTCGTGGTGACGGCGCTCTTGCTGGCTTTCCTTGGCGTTGCGGGGGCTGCCCGGCCGGCCGCGGCGTTCAACGAAGAGGCTGTGCTGGCCTGCGCCTTCCGGCAGGCGCTGGCCATTTTGACCTGCAAGAACCCGAACAATTATGAATTTATCGGCGTGCGCGAGGGCGTCTACGTCTTCAATTCGTTTTTCGCCAAGGGATTCGCGGAATTTTATGTCCAGTTAAACGGCGACATGGCGATTTTTTCCAGCCGCGTCTGGCACGGCCGCATGTCCTCGGGACGTATCGTGCGCGACATGGCGGCCGGCTGCATCACTGTGGCCGTGGACCCCTTGCCCTGTTCCCGGACAACCGTGGCCCGCTGCTGCGGCAGTCCCTAAGACCTCGTGGCGCTGTCGGATAGGCGGCGGATCAGGGGCGCGCGGGGCGTTACAGCCGGCGCAGCCAGGCGGCCAGGGCGCAGATTCCCAGTATCGGATAGAGCGGCCAGAACATGCCCGAATAGAGATACCAGGCCACGCCGGCCGCGAGCAGAGTCCCGTAGGCGCAGGCCTCGAGGTAGGGACCAAGGCCCCTGCCGGTTTTGGTCCATCCCTGGAAATCGAGCAGCCTGGAGCCGGTCCTCCCGGCCTCGCCGCCGGGGCCCGTATCCCCGTCCGGACCGTTTGCGCCGGCTTGGTGGTCGGATTGGAGTTTGTGCCCGCAGACCGGGCAGTACCGTTCGGTGTCGGGGATATTGGCCCCGCATTTGTTGCATCGCATGTAAGTCCGCCGGCCTCCTGGTTTGACAGGATCGATCGCGAACATAAATGGAAAAGCCCTATCGCGCCACTGAAACCGAGGTACGTCTCATGGATACGCCTTTGCACGGCTACAGCGTCAATCCTGTCTGCTGCAATGGTTGCGGCGCTTGCGCCGCCATGGTCCCCGAGCTTTTCGAGATGGACGAGGCGGTGGAAAAGCCCGTCGTCCTTCTGGTCGAAGCTCCGGAGGAAGACATCGAACGGGCCATGGGCATCTGCCCCCACGATTGCATCGAGATGGACTGAACCGGGGAGGAAAGACGTGTCCGGCTAGACCCGGGTCGGCAGGTTGTACTTGCGGAAAAGGTCGTAGAGGCGCGATGGCGACAGGCCGCTTAAGCGCGAGGCCCGGGCCACGTTGCCGCCAGCGGCCGTGAGCAGGTCTTCCAGATAGCTCTGTTCGGCCGCGTCCAGGGCCTGCCGGCGATACTCTTTCCAGGGCGGCACGGCGGCCGCGTGTTGCTCCTCCTGGTGGGGCGGCCCGGCCGGTTCGGCCGCGCCCCTGGCGTTGAGCACCTGGATGCGGATTTCGTCGGGCAGGTGCTTGGGATAAAGCACCGGCTCGGTGCGATGCTGCAAGAGCACCCTTTCCATGGTGCTGCAAAGTTCCCGCACGTTGCCCGGCCAGCTGTAAGCGGTCAGGGCCTGGAAAAATTCCTCGGCAAAGCCCTTGGTCGGCAGGCGGTAGCGCTCACACAGCCGGTTCATGTAGTGGATGGCCAGGGGCTTTATGTCCTCGACGCGGCTGCGCAGCGGCGGCAGCGTGATGATGATGGTGCGCAGCCTGTAGAGCAGGTCCTCGCGGAAGACGCCGCCGGCGGCCATGACTCCGAGGTCCCGGTTGGTGGCGGCCAGCAGCCGGAAATCGCTTTGCAGCTCGTTTTTGGAGCCGACAGGCCGGAACCGCCCGTCTTGCAATACGCGCAGAAACGTTTTTTGGATGCCGAGCGAAAGTTCGCCGATCTCGTCGAGGAAAAGCGTGCCCCCGTCGGCCAGCTTGAAAAGTCCGTCGCGGTCCCGGTCCGCTCCGGTAAAGGCGCCCTTGACGTGGCCGAACAGCACGCTTTCCACCAGCGTCTCGGGCAGGGCGGCGCAGTCCACCACCACAAAGTTATTGTTGCCGCGCTGGGAATTGGCGTGGATGGCCCGGGCGAAAAGCTCCTTGCCCGTGCCCGTCTCGCCCGTGACCAGTACCGAGGCGTCGGAATCGGCCGCCTGGGCCACCATGTCCAGACAGGCCTCCATGGCCGGTCCCACGCCGATGATGGCCTCGCGCTTGAGCACCGCCCGGGGCCGTCTCGCCGCCTTCTGGGCCCGGTATTCCAGCGCCCGGGTCAGGGGCAGGGTGACGCGGTTGGGCGTCAGCGGCTTCTGGATGTAGTCCCAGGCCCCGGACTTGATGGCCAGCGCCGCGCCCTCGGGGTCCTCCTGGCCGGTGACGATGATGATCTCGGGCGTGCTCGGCGCGCTGCGCAGCTCGGCCATCATGTCCAGCCCATAGCCGTCCGGCAGCCGCAAATCGAGCAGCACCACGTCGAACCGGCCATGCACCAGGGCCCGCCGGCCCTCGTCCAGCGACCCGGCCCAGGTGAAGGCATGGCCGAGCCGGCGCATCAGCGCCCCGATCGTCTCCTTGAGGATGGCGTCGTCGTCTATAAGAAGAATGTGAGCCATATTTTATTGAAAGTGAATATATTGTATAAACTATAGAAGCGTTGTAGGTTTTATTGCTTGGTTTTGTAAGATAATTTGACTTCAATTAAGTTGTAAAGGAAAGTAAAAAATTTTGTTTTTACAAAAAAAAGATTGAGAATGCTAGAAATGAGAGCAGCTATCACCGTTGATATGAGTACTACAAGATCAGTGGTTGGTTTGTCTTTTTGTTTGTTTATGAAGTCTATATTTTTCACGCCAAAAATTCTTCCATTAATTGAATCTTCTGTCAAATTGCTTCCGAGGTCGAGGATTGTTAATTGAAACTCAAAATTATCTCCTGGGTTCAATAGCATCGGAATTATCTGTACAGCGCCTTCCGAAACTTCAATTTTTGGGGATAGTTGTTTTGGTTTCTTATGCAAAATCTCTGGTAAAGAGACAATATTCCCATCGATTTTCATGTTTAGTGGAGAAGAGAAGTCTTCTTTCCGAATGGGGGTGTTTCCATTGTTTTCGATAGAAATATCAACTATCGAAAGTGATTTTATGTCGTTTCCTCTGTATTTTAACTCTAAGCCATCCATTCTATCTTTGTTGATAGATATAAGTGTTTTGGTGGAATTTAATATCAAAGATAAAGACCTGTTTTCTCTTTGCCATAAATACCAAACAAATGTTGTTCCTGCTATAGTTAGAATAACCACGAGCACTTGCGTCGTAATGTTTTTAGCGATGTCTTTCATGCTTGATGGTAGATAATAAAAGGGATTTTGGCTAATTGATAAGGTTGATTTGTGCACAGGGTGTAGGGGAACTATTGTTCCCCTACACCCTTGTTGTATTACGCTTCCTTCTTCTTGCTCTCCGCTACCACCTTTTCGGCGATGGGCGGCGGGCATTCCTCGTAGTGGTCGAAGGCCATGGTGAACGCGCCCTGGCCGCCGGTGGTGGAGCTCAAGGTCTTGGCGTATTCCTGCATTTCGGCCATGGGCACGTGGGCCTGGATTTCGGTGATGCCGCCGGTGGAATCCGAGCCCAGCACCTTGCCGCGGCGGCTGGAGAGGTCGCCGATGATGTCGCCCATGTATTCGTCCGGGCAGCTGACCGACACCAGCACGATGGGTTCGAGCAGCGAGATCTTGAGCTTTTCGCAGGCGGACTTGAACGCGATGGACCCCGCGATTTTAAACGCCATTTCCGACGAGTCCACGGTGTGGAAGGTGCCGTCGTAGAGCGTCACCTTGAAGTCCACCATGGGGTAGCCGGCGATGGAGCCGCGCCTGGCCGATTCCTGCACGCCCTTGTCCACGGCCGGGATGTACTGGCGCGGGATGGCCCCGCCCACGATGGCGTCCACGAATGCGTAGCCGCCGCCGCGCGGCTGGCCTTCCATGCGGATCCAGCAGTCGCCGAACTGGCCCCGGCCGCCGGTCTGCTTCTTGTGCCGGCCCTGGACCTCGACCTTGCCCTTGACCGACTCGCGGTAGGGGATTTTCGGCGCTTTGAGCACCGGGCTCACCTTGAACCGGCGTCTGGCCTTTTCCACGGCGTTTTCCAGATGGGTCTGGCCCATGCCGGAAAGCAGGATGTCGCCGGTTTCCTCGTCGCGGGTGATGGACAGCGTGATGTCCTCGTCGAGGAGCTTGGACATGGCCGCGAACACCTTGTCCTCGTCGCCTTTTTCGGCCGGGGCCAGGGCGTAGGAGATCATGGGCGGCGGCAGGACCGGCGCTTCGATGGTCACGGGCTTTTTGGGGTCGCAAAGCGTGTTGCCGGTGGCGGTGTCTTTCAGCTTGGCCAGGGCCACGATGGCCCCGGGGCCGGCCGGTTCCTTGGAGATGGCGGTTTCCTTGCCGAGCGGCAGAAGAATTTGCCCGGCCCGCTCCAGGGTGTCGGTGGCCGGATTTTGCAGATCCATGTTGGTGGTGAGCGTGCCCGTGAGCACCCGCGTCATGGACAGCTGGCCGGCAAAGGGGTCGAAGAGCGTCTTGAACACGAAGCCGACCACCGGGCCGGATTCGGACACGGGAATTTCCGTGCCGTCGGCGGTGACGATGGTTTTGCCACCGCCGGCGCTTTCCATGGGCCCGGGCAGGAAGTTCTGAACAGCGGCCAGCAGGCGTTCGCCGCCCATGTTCTTGAGGGCCGAGCCGCAGCATACCGGGCACAGCTGGCCCGAGAGCGTGGCCATGTGCACGGTGGCGAGCAGTTCCTCGGTGGAAATCTCCTCGCCTTCGAGGTAGCGTTCCATGAGCTGCTCGTCGGCCACGGCGATTTCCTCGACCATGGTCTCGCGCAGCGTCTCCACTTCCTCGGCCATGTCGTCGGGGATGACGGTTTCGGTGGTGCCGCCCTGGCCGTCGAACAGGTAGGCCTTGCCTTCCAGGACGTTTATGACGCCCTTGAAATCTTCCTTGGCCCCGATGGGCAGGTTCTGGACGTAGGTCTTGACGCCGAGCTTTTCGCGGATGCCGGAAAGGGCCATGTCGAAATCGGCCCGGTCGCGGTCCATCTTGTTGATGAAAAAGATGGCGGGCAGGCCGAGCTTGACCACCTCGCCCCAAAGTTTCCTGGTCAGCGGCTTGACGCCGTCCACGGCATCGACCACAAACACCACGCCGTCAACCGCCTTGAGCAGGAAGGGCAGGTCGCCGTTGAAGCTGCCGTCGCCCGGGACGTCCAGGAGAAAATGCCGGTTCTTGTTGAACTGGTAGCTGGCCAGGCCGGGCTGGGTGCTGCCCCGGCGCTTGACTTCCTCGGGCTCGTAGTCGAGCGCCGTGGTGCCTTCCTCGATCTTGCCCAGGCGCGCCACAGCTCCGGCCGTGAAGAGGAGCATTTCGGCCACCGAGGTTTTGCCGCATCCACCATGGCCGATCAGGGCATAGGTGCGTTGGCTGGCAAGGTTTTCCGACATTCCCTTCTCCCTTGTTGACGCGTTCGGTAACTCCCGGGAGGCCGACAGGGGTCGGATGGCCCGGGTTGTCCCGGGTTCCACCCCGGGTTTTCCGGGGCCCCCTCCCAGGTTCCCTCAGACGCTCGACACGCCCGCGCGCCGCATGCGGCAGGGCGGACGCAGGGTTGTCACGATGGCGCGGTCGTCGCGGGATTTGCCCGACGGCGAGCCGCTATGCGGTATCGCATGCCGCCCTTGGGCGCGGCCGGGTGACGTTTTCATAAGGAAGAGAAAGACCGGTCAGGAAATCCGGGCTTTTGAGGCCCTTGGCTTTTTCCCGAGTTTGGGCATAGTGGGGCAGGGGTCACCCCCTTGTCAAGACGCCAACATCTTGAAATCATAAACTCTACGGAAAAACCGTAATAAAAACGACACCGTGCAGCCACTCTTTTTACACCCGCGCGACCTGGATATCGATGCGCCGCATCTTTTTTGGGCCGCCCCGCCGGACGCGGCGCTTGTGACGTCCCTGGAACGCTTTGGCCAGATGACGCCCGCCCTGGTCCTCGACGAGGGCGGCCGGCCGGTGCTGGCCGCCGGCTCGCGCCGGGCGGCGGCGCTTCGCGCGATCAGGGGGCGCACCCTGGCCGCCATGGCCCTTGCGCCGCAGGACATGGAGCCCGGGCTGGCCGAACTTTCCCCGGCACTGCGCCTGGGCGTGCTCTACCTCGGCTCCAACATCGGCCGCGCCGTGACCGACGCCATGCTCGTCGCGGCCGCGCGCTATTTCACGGCCCATGGCTCGGTGGACGATTTCATGGCCCTGGCCGGACCGCCGCTCTTCGGCGAGGGCGATGGTCGGGCCAGGCAGGTGCTGCGCTGGCTTTCGCTGCCGGACGCCTTGGACGCGCTTTTGGCGGCGGGCAACGTGCCGCTCGGCTGCGCCGCGACGCTGGCCGCCTGCGACGCCGACACCCTGGCCGCGCTGACGCCGCTTCTGGCCGCCATGCACTGGTCGCGGGGGACGCTTACAAACGCGCTTTCCTTTCTGACCGAGGCGGCCGTGCTTTCGGGCGAGACGCCGGGGGCGCTCCTTTTGCGTTGCGGCGTGCTGGACCTGCCGCAGCGCGGCCTTTCCCCCAACGATCTGGCGGCCGGGGTGCTGGCCGGGCTGCGCCGCCTGCGCTACCCCGCCACCACCACCCTGGAGGCCCGTTTCGCCGCCCTGTCCCGGGCGCTGACCCCGGGCGGCAGCCGGGTGCGTTTAAAACCCAGCCAGGGCTTCGAGGCCGACGCCGTCACGGTGGAGGTGGTGGTGCGCTCCCCGGCCGAGATGGCAAGGGCCGGAGCCGATCTGGCCGCCATGGCCGCCTCGCCGGGGTTGCCGGGGCTCTTGACGGTGGCCCGGGCCGACGACGGGGACGCGGCGTGAGCCCCTCTCCCTGGGACATCACCTGCCTGGCCGTGGACGCCGCCGTCGCCGGCACGGCCATGGCCGCCCGGGCGCGGGCCAATCTGCCGGACGCGGCCAAGGTGGTCCTGGCACCGGGCGAGGCGCTCCCCGAAGCGCCGGACGGCGGCCGGGTGCTGCACATAAAGGCCCACAAGGGGCGGTTTTTGCGGCCCTGCCCGGCCACGCGCAACTACCGCTGCTGCGGCTACCAGATCGTGCACATCGGCGAGAACTGCCCCATGGACTGCTCGTACTGCATCCTGCGGGCCTATTTCCGCGACCGCACCCTCACCGCCTTCGCCAACACCGAGGCCATGTTCGACGAGCTGGGCCGCGCCTTCGGCCACGACCGCACGCGGCGTTTCCGGGTCGGCACCGGCCAGTTCGCCGATTCGCTGGCCCTCGAGTCCATCACCGGCCACACCCGGGAGCTGCTGGCCTTTCTGGCCGACTTCGACAACGTGGTGCTGGAACTCAAATCCAAGACCGTGGACCTCGGCTGGATGGAGGCCGACCCCAGGCCCGACCGGGTGCTGCCGGCCTGGTCGTTTAACGCGCCGGACATCGTGGCCGGCCAGGAGCGCGACACCGCGCCCCTGGAAGCCCGTCTGGCCGCAGCCCGGACCTGCGTGGCGGCCGGGTTTCGCGTCTGCCTGCACTTCGATCCCATTTGCTTCTATCCGGGCTGGGAAGCGGGCTACGGCGCGGCCGTGGACATGATTTTCGACTATCTGCGTCCGGCGGACATTGCCTACATGAGCCTGGGCTCGTTTCGCTGCCTGCCCGAGCTGCCAAGACGGCTCGCCGATGAGGGCCGCGCCGTACCGGCCTACATGATCGGGGAGTTTTCGCTTGGCGCGGACGGCAAAAAACGGCTTCTGCGGCCGCTTCGGGTGCGCCAGTTCCGGTTTATGGCCGACAGGCTGGCCAGGAACGGCTTTTCCCGGGGCCTGTATTTCTGTATGGAATCCGACGAGGTCTGGCGTGAGGTTTTCGGGCGCACCACCCGGAGCCTGGGCGGGCTTTACGCCCATCTGCTCGATGCGGCCTACAACCGCGAAGGAGAGCCTGCATGCTCGTCGATTACGCGGAAACCCTGACCCGGCTGGAAATGGGGCTTGGCCGGCACTATGCCGCCGTGCCTTCCATCCTCAACGTGCCGGGCGTGTCGGCGGCGCTCAAACTCGACCCGTTTTACTATCTGGCGCTGCGGCCGCTTTTTTGCGAACTGCTCGGCAAATGGGCCGGCGTGCCGCCGTCGCGGGTTGTGGAGACCCTCGCCCGCACGGGCAATCTGGTGCTC
Source organism: Solidesulfovibrio sp. C21 (assembly GCF_047785625.1). NCBI lineage: Bacteria > Pseudomonadati > Thermodesulfobacteriota > Desulfovibrionia > Desulfovibrionales > Desulfovibrionaceae > Solidesulfovibrio > Solidesulfovibrio sp. C21. The sequence goes on along the minus strand of NZ_JBLODY010000066.1, from coordinate 998 downwards.
GGGCCCGACCGCGCGCGCTATCCCCGGCCGCTGGTCGTTTTCGAGGAGGGGACCGGCGTGGCGCTGCGGCTGTTGGCGGATTTCGTGCCGGCGGAGTGTATCGACCGGGCCGTTACGGTGTATGGACAGGAACCCGGGCCGCTGCCCGTATCGGGACTGCGGCTGGCCATGGAACAGAAACCGGCTCTGGACGCCTTTTTCGCGGGCACGACCCCGCTGGCCGACCTGGCTTTCGGCACGCCGTGAACGGCCGGCGCGGCGGCTATGTGGCGTGCCCGCCGCGTCATGCGCATTTTTGCCGAGGCAACGCAGGACGGGCCGGCCTCCCTTGACACCGGCCGTCCGAGGGGTCATGTGGGCCATTATTAAGAACATGCGGCCGGGGTGAGGCCGTGGAGGGACACGCGTGAAACGTTTGCTTGCGATATTGCCGATCTTGTGCCTGCTTCTGGCTTCCTGCTCCTCGACGCTGAATTTCTTCGGCTTCGGCAGCAAGGAAGAAAAGCCAAAGGAGCCGACCATCGTTTTAGTGGATTACGGCATTTACGATGCGAACGGGGCGCTCACGACCGCAACCAATTCCGTGCCGCGCAAACTCGGCATGACATTCGGCCTGCGCTTTAAGACGCTCAAGCCCGAAGGCGGCACATCCAAGGTCAAGATCATCACCGCCTCGCCGGGCATCATCGACCCGGCCCAGAACAAGGTGGTTTTCAATACCGAGACCACCGTCGACGTGGTAACGGGCAAGGAATACAACTGCACCTTCACCTTCGAGAAGGAATGGGAGATGGCCAGCGGCGACTGGACGTTCACCGCCGTGGCCGAAGACGGCTCCTCCATCAAGAAGACCTTCCAGATCTTCAATCCACAGCAATAACACGGACCGCGACAGCGGTTCGAAGTTGTGCGAAAAGAATAATGCGAGAGGGGAACCCTTTTTTCAAAAAGGGTTCCCCTCTCGCGCTCTCCCCTCCCCAAAACTTTTGCTCCTGGCG
>NZ_JBLODY010000065.1:0-22499 GCF_047785625.1 Solidesulfovibrio sp. C21 | reverse complement strand
GGAGAGCGCGAGAGGGGAACCCTTTTTTCAAAAAGGGTTCCCCTCTCGCACTGCTTCAATCTTCCTTCTCTTTCACGCCCGACGGGGTCACCACGATGACGTTGCCCGCGATTTTGGAGTTGGGCACGATGATGGTTTCGCCCGTATCCGAGCGGATGACGGTATTGAACACGTCGATGTCCGTGACGATGCCGGCCGCGCCCGAAGCCCCGGGCACGTTCACCCGGTCGCCCACCCGGAAGAACCGGAACAGCAGCAGCATCACGCCCGAGGCGAAGTTGGACAGCGTATCCTTGAGTGCCAGGGATACGGCCAGACCGGCCGCGCCGAAAAGGGCCAGCAGCGAGCTGACGTTGAACCCGAGCTGCCCGAGCGTGGCGATGACGACCACGAGATACAGGCCGTAGCGGGTGAGGCTGCCGGCAAAGGAAAGGACCTCCTGGGGCACGTTGCGCGCCCGCAACACCCGCACCAGCAAGGCGGCGAGGCGCCCGGACACCCAGACGCCGGCCGCGAAAAGCAGAAGCGCCGACATGATCTTGCTGCCGAGCGACAGGGCCAGGGGCACGATCTGGTCGGCGAAAAACGCCTTGCCGCCCACGGCGAAGCGGGTGCGCCCCCCCACCTTGTCCACAGCCACGGGCACGGCGGCAGCGGTGTTTTCCTTTATGGCGGCCACGGTCTGGTCCACGGCCGCCTTGGCCGCGCCGGCCGCAGCGGTGGCTGCCTCGGGTGCGGCGGCGGGCGCGGCCGGGCCGGCGGCGGCTTCGGCGGGTTTCGCAGCGGCGGGTGGGGGCGCGGGAGCGGCGGGCGTCTTGCCCTCAGTGAGGGCATGTTCCTGAAGCGGCTGTGTGGCCTGGGGAGCCTTTTCCGGCCGCAGTTCGACACTTTCCGGCGGTCCGTCCGGCAAGGTCGGGATACCGGGGAGTCTGTTGGGCTGGACGGCAGGCTGCGCCGGTTGTCCGCCGGCCGGGATGAGGATGGACCGGCCAAGCTGGAGGCGGGACGGCTCGAGGCCGGGGTTGGCTTTGAGGATGGCGGCGGCGCTCACGCCGTAGTGTTGGGCCAGCAGGCTTATGGTGTCGCCGGATTTGATGACGTGCTTGACCGGCGCGGCGGCCAGCACCAGGACCTGGGCCGGCGGCTCGGTCCGGGAAAAGCAGGGGCCGGCGTCCGTAACCAGCACGCAGAGCGCCAAAATCGCCGTCAGCGCGAAAAATTTCGCCGCATCGCCAACCATCGCCACCTCCTTGGGCCCGCATGCTGTCGGAACGAAAGCGCTCCTGTCCCACGGGCCATGGCCAGAAGCTAGCACAGGCAGCGCGGTTTTGCCAAATACGGCCGCATGTTACGAATTATCGTCAACACGGCCGCCGGCATCCTCCGCGCCGCTCCCGTCATTGAAAGACGAATTCGGTAAAGTAGACGTTTTTGACCTTGCCCGGGCCGGTGTACTTGCTGAAAAGCAGGATAAGATCCCTTCGCAGGGCCATCTTGCCGGCGCTGGTCATCAGGTCCTCGGCCAATTTGGACGAGAGAAAGAAAATCAGGTCCTGCTTGCAGTCGGCGTCCGTCAGGCGCTCGGCCGAGGCATTGTCCTCGCATTGCACGTCCAGGGTGAGGCGCAGGAAGCGGTAGCCCGTGTTGCTGAGCACATTGACGGTCATCGGGCCGAGGACAATGGCCCCGTTTTCGGCCTTGCCGGCATCCTTTTTCTCGCCGCCCTTGGCCTCGCCTCCGTGCCCGCCTTCCGAAGAAGCCATAAGCATGGATGGCGACGGGGGCACCAGCAAAAAAGCCAACACGAGCAGGCCGATCCTCATAAAGTTGTGCATGCCGCAAGCGCCTCCTTCGCCCGGCCTCAAACGGCCTGTGCCGCCCGGACCGATCCTGCGCCGCTTGATGACGCGTGGAGCATGTTAGGCCGGCCCACGGCTTCTGTCCACGGCCGGAGCTTAGAACCGGGACAAGACGCCGCAGGCCGGCCAACTCGCCGTCGGCGATTATGCCCTGTGTTTCCTTCCGGTTTTCCTGCCGGAATCTTACAATCCGTTTAGGAGGATCGGGATCAGCCCCGCGCCTTGGCCTGCCGCCGGCGGGCGTGCAGGATGGGCTCGGTGTAGCCGTTGGGCTGCTCGCGCCCCTTGAAAATGAGGTCGCGCGCGGCAAGGAAGGCCAGGCTTGCCTCGAAATCCGTGGCCATGGGCCGATAGGCCGGATCGCCGGCGTTTTGCCGATCCACCACCGCCGCCATGCGCTTCAGCACGTCCAGTACCTGCCCCTCGTCGCCGATGCCGTGGCGCAGCCAGTTGGCGATGTGCTGGCTGGAAATGCGCAGCGTCGCCCGATCCTCCATGAGCCCGACATCGCTTAAGTCCGGCACCTTGGAACAGCCAATTCCCTGGTCCACCCAGCGCGCGACGTAGCCGAGGATGCTTTGGGCGTTGGTCTCGAGTTCCCGGGTCACCTCGTCCGGCGTAGGCCGCGCCTCGCCCAGAAGCGGCAGGACGAGCAGATCCTCGCGGCCGGCCCGGGGACGGCCGGCCAGTTCGCGCTGGCGGTCGAAGACGTCCGTTGCGTGGTAGTGCATGGCATGGAGCGTTGCGGCCGTGGGTGACGGCACCCAGGCGCAGTTGGCCCCGGCGCGGGGATGCTCGATCTTGGCCGCGACCATCTCGGCCATCTTGTCCGGCTTGGCCCACATGCCCTTGCCGATCTGGGCCCGGCCGGAAAAACCGCAGCCAAGCCCCACGTCCACGTTGCCGTCCTCGTAGGCCGCCATCCAGGGCGTTTCGCGCATGGCCGCCTTGGCCACCACCGGCCCGGCCTCCATGACGGTGTGGATCTCGTCGCCGGTGCGGTCGAGAAAACCGGTGTTGATGAAGATGATGCGGGCCTTGGCCGCGCGCACGCATTCCTTGAGGTTGAGCGAGGTGCGCCGCTCCTCGTCCATGACCCCGATCTTGAGCGTGTTACGGGCCATGCCCAACGCGTCCTCCACCCGGTCGAAGAGTTCGCAGGCAAAGGCGACCTCGTTCGGGCCGTGCATCTTGGGCTTGACGATGTACACGCTGCCGGCGCGGCTGTTGCGCAGTGTCCCTGTCCCGCGCAGGTCGTGGAGCCCGACAAGCCCCGTGACCATGGCGTCGAGGATGCCCTCGGGGATTTCCTGCCCGGCCGCGTCCAGGACCGCGTCCGTGGTCATGAGGTGGCCGACGTTGCGCACGAGCAGAAGGCTTCGACCCGGGATGGCAAGTCCCGATCCGTCCGGCGCGGTGTAGGTCCGGTCGGGGCTCAGTCCCCTTTCCACAACCTTGCCGCCCTTTTTAAACCGGGCGGTCAGGTCGCCCCGGAAAAGGCCGAGCATGTTGCGGTAGGCCAGGGCCTTGTCGGCCCCGTCCACCACGGCCACGGAGTCCTCGCAGTCGAGGATGGTGGTCACGGCGGCTTCGAGGACGACGTCGCGAAGGCCCGAGGGGCTGGCCGCGCCGACCGGATGGCTGCGGTCGAAGACCAGTTCAATGTGCAGGCCGTGATTGCGCAGCAAAATCCTTGTGGGCGCGCCGGGATCGCCCACATGGCCCACGAACCGCTCCGGCCGGGCGAGCCCGGTGGTCTGGCCGCCCACGAAGGTCACGAGAAGCGCACCGTCCTTTACGGCGTAGGCGGTCACATCGGCATGCTGGCCGTAGGCAATCGGCACGGCCATATCGAGAAAGGCGGCGGCATAGGCGACCACGGCCGCGCCGCGCCCGGGATTGTAGCCCGGCCGCTTGGCCGCACCGCCGGTTTCGGGAATGACGTCCGTGCCGTAAAGCGCGTCGTAGAGGCTGCCGAAGCGGGCGTTGGTTGCGTTTATGGCATAGCGGGCGTTGGTTACGGGCACCACGAGCTGGGGACCGGGCACCACGGCGATTTCCGCGTCCACGCCGGTCGTTTCGATGGCGAAATCCGGGCCTTCGGGCAGCAAGTAGCCGATGCCGACCAGAAAACACTTGTAGGCTTCCGGGTCGTGGGGCTGGCCGGCGCGCTGCCGGTGCCAGACGTCGATGGCGGCCTGCATGGCGTCGCGGCGGGCCAGCAGTGCGCGATTTTCGGGGCCGAGTTCGGCCACGATGCCGGCCAGGGCGGCGAAAAAGGCTGCCTCGTCGATGCCGGTTCCGGGCAGGATTTCGGTCACGAGGACATCGTACAGGGTCTTTTCCACGGACAGGCCGGCTATGGCGATACGGTCGTCTGGCATGGCGGTGCTCCTTGCGTGGGCGAAGCAGACAATCGTCCTTGTCGGACGGATGAGGTTCGAGAACTTGTACGGGATTTGGAGCGGCGCGCCTAGGGGGGAAGGGCCGATCGGCGGGAGGCGTGTGGCCGACACCGTCGGCGGACGTGCATCGGACGTCCGCCGACGGTGCGTGGTGTGTCAGGAAATGACGATCTCTTCCAGGCTTTTGCGCTTGCGCGGATACACTTGCGCCTCGTCCGGCCAGCCCACGGCCATGATGTTGACCACCCGATACCCCTCGGGAAGGTGAAAGCGCGCCTTGATGTTGGCCTCGTCGAACATCCCCACCCAGCAGGCGCCAAGGCCCATTTCCGTGGCCCGCAGCATCAAGAACGCCTCGGCGATGGCCGTGTTCATGGCGCAGGCGCCGAACCTGGCCTGCTCGGCCGCCGCGGCCTCCCGGGCCACATAGGCGTCGATGCCGTCCATGGGCTCGCCCTCGATCAACTTGTTGTCGCGGAAGAAAAACGCCGCCGCCTGGGAATCCTTGACGTAATGGACAAGGTCCACGCAACTGATGATGATGGCCGGCGCGGCGGAAAGCCAGCCCTGCTTGCGCGTGGCCTCGCTGGTGCCGAACCAGGCCAGGTCCGCCGCAGCGGTGACGACCTTGAAGCGCCAGGGCTGGGAATTGAGGCTCGAGGGGGCGTTACGTGCCGCCTCGAGGAGTTCCGTGATCTCGCCTTCGGTCAAGGCTTTCCTGGCAAAGGCGCGCACGCTGTGGCGCGCGGCGATGGCATCCTTCACGCTCATGGACATGACGCATAACTCCTTTGTTTTCGTGATAAACGGCGCGGCTCAAAAGCCACTAGGGATACGGCCCGGATCAGCGCAACCGGCTGTTGTCCCGGCCGGATGCGGCGGTATCAAGGGGGCGGACTTCGGCTGCGACGCGGTCGGGAAGCAGGTCGTCCTCGGCTTTTTCGATTTCGTAGTCCCGCTGCAAATTAAGCCAGAACCCGGGCGTATTGCCAAAAAAACGCGCCAGCCGAAAAGCGGTTTCCGTGGTGATGGACCGTTTGCCGTGGATGATCTTGTGCACCGTCACGGGCGGCACGCCAAGACGCCTGGACAGCGCGTTCTGCGAAAGTCCAAGCGGCTTCATAAAATCCTCATACAGGATTTCGCCGGGATGGATGGGTGGGAGCTTTTCCAATAGGTCCATGGTCTAGCCGTACCTTGCTGCTTAATGATAATCAACGATTTCGACCTGATGGGCATTGCCGTTTTCCCAGACGAAACAAATCCGATAACGCTCGTTGATCCGAACGGAAAACTGACCTTTTCTGTCTCCCACCAGCTTCTCCAGCCTGTTCCCCGGCGGGATCGCCATATCCTGCAAGCGTTCCACGGCATGGAGTTGCCGCAATTTGCGCCGGGCCGCCTGTTGCAGCGCCGCAGGCAATCGCGGCATAGGGGCACCCGCCGCAGGAACAGCGCCTCGGTATGAGGACAGGCGAAACCGAGGATCATTATCTTTCAGATAATATCAAACAGCTTCTGGGGCAATCCCGGTGGATCGGTCCAGACATTCTTCGGCAAGCGAAAAGACCACCATATATTCCTGATTGCCCTTGGGCCCCTTGACCTTGGACGGCACCACGCCGGTGAGGGTGAGCCCCAGTTCGTCGCGGGCGAAATCCGTGACCCGGGCGATCGCCTCCTGGCGATGCGCCTCCTCGCGCACCACCCCACCCTTGCCCACCTTGTCCGGCGTCAGCTCGAACTGGGGTTTGACCAATACCGCCACCAACCCGCCGGGCCTCAGAAACCGCACGCAGGCCGGCAACACCCTGGTCAGCGAGATAAAGGACACGTCGGCCACCACGGCGTGCACCGACTCGGGCAGCAAATCGTCCGGCGCATGGCGCAAATTGACCTGCTCCATGGACACCACGCGCGTATCAGCCCGTAATTTTTCATGCAGCTGGGCCGTGCCCACGTCCACGGCATAGACCCTGACCGCGCCATGCTGGAGCAGACAATCCGTGAAACCACCGGTGGACGCGCCGGCATCGAGGGCTACCATGCCCGAGAAATCGAGCCCGAAAGCCTCGATGGCCGTCTCGAGCTTGCCCCCGCCCCGGCTGACGTAACGCTCGCCCGGTTCAAGGCAAAAGACCGTGCCCGCGGGAAACATCCGCCCCGGCTTGTCCACGAGCATCTCCCGGCCGTCGGCCACGAACCGCACCAGCCCGGCCATGACCAGTCGCATGGCCCGCTCCCGCGTTTCGGCCAACCCCTGCTCGCACACGAGCTGGTCCGCCCGGTATTTTTCCTTGGCCATGGTTCCCCCTGCAAAAGCGCGATTGGACGCGGCCCAAGCCCGCAGCCGAAAAAGGCCGCCCGCTCCCAACCGTTGCTCCGAAGAGCGCGGTGCTCCCCAGCCTCCCCAAACAAGGGGAGGACGTATTTTACGTCCGCTATTTTTAAGAAAGACGCGCTACGCGTCCGCATCGCGGCGACCGAGAATGCGCCGCAAGGTATCCTTGGAAATTTCCAGCTCCCGGCAGGCGGCATTGCGATTCCCGCCATGCCGCTCCACCGCCTCGCGCGCCGCCAGAAAACGGACCTCGGCCATGGTCCGGCCGGTGCGCACCCCGCATCCCCCCGACTCGCCACGCAAATGCTCGGGCAGATGGCAGGGCTCGATAACCTGCTCCTGGCACAGGATGGCCGCGTACTCGATGATGTTTTCCAGCTCCCGGATATTGCCCGGATAGTTGTGGGCCATGAGCTTTTCCATGGCTTCGGGACTGACCGACGAGATGTTTTTGGCCACGGCCATGCGGCAGCGCCCAAGCACCCGCTCGACGAGCAGCGGCACGTCGCCCGGCCGCTCGCGCAGGGGCGGGATGCGGATCACCACCACATTCAGACGATAATACAGGTCCTGGCGAAACGACCCCTCGGCCACCATGCGGCCCAGGTCACGATTGGTGGCGGCAATGACCCGCACATCCGCCGGCAGCGTCTCCACGCCCCCCAGGGGTTCGTAGGAGCGTTCCTGGAGCGCGCGCAGAATCTTGGCCTGCATGGCATAGGGCAGGTCGCCGATTTCGTCGAGCAAAAGCGTGCCGGAATCGGCCAGGGCGAACCGGCCCGGCTTGTCCCGGCGCGCGTCGGTAAAGGCCCCGGACTTGTAGCCGAAAAGCTCCGACTCCATGAGTTGCTCGGGCAGCGCGCCGCAGTTGACGGCCACGAACGGGCCGGTGCTTCTCTGGGAAAGCTTGTGGATGGCCCGGGCGAAAACTTCCTTGCCCGTGCCGGATTCGCCAAGCAGCAATACCGTGGAGTCGCTCTGGGCGATCTGGGGCAGCATCCGCACGATTTCGGACAGATGCGGGTCGCATGTCCCGAAATCGTCCAGCGGCTGCAAGCCGGCCAGCCGGCTGACGAAGCCACCGCCGGACAGATCGCGAAAAACCTGCACCCCGCCGATGACCATGCCGCCCGTGGCCCAGATCGGGGCCACGCTCACGCATACGGGCACATTGGGACAGCCCGCCCGCTTGAGCGTGACGATGCGGTTGGCAATGGGTCGCGCCTCTTCCATGCACTGGCGCAACACGCAGACCGACCGGCAGTTGGTGACACCCAAGACCTCACGACAGGTGCGGCCCACGGCATCGGCGGGCGCGACACGGGCGATCTCCCCGGCGGCGAGGTTGAAATAGCGAATGATGAAATCGCGGTCCACGGCGAACACGCCGTCGGCCACGTTCTCCAAGGCGAATGCGCTGGCATCGTCGCCGGGAAAGGGGTCAAGGGGTCGCTTCATGCAGGCTCCGGCAAGTGTCTCGGCGTGATTGCAGTGTGCGCCCGAAGCCCGACGGGGTCAATGGCAACGGAAGCAAAAATCGTCCTCATCCGAAGCCACTTGGCAACCTGTCCTCCCAACATACCGAAAACAAATAGAATTCATATCGGCACGGAAAGTGCTTTTTTTCCCAATAACACAGGGGACACATCATAATTTTCACTCCAAGGAGACGTCATATGAATCTGAACCTGACCATCACCGGCATGTGCTGCGACTTGGCGCTGCATCCCGTCGACGACGCGACCGCCGCCCGGGTCTGCCTGCTTGGCGAGAACCTGTACAAGACCAATTCCCTCGAATGGTGGCGCGCCAGCGGCAACAACACCTGCGGCATGCGCCTGACCGCCGACTCGTGCCTCGAGGCTAGGCTCGACGACGCGCTCCTGGATATCGAGCCGTCCCAAGTCGCCACCGACGCCGTGACGCTCACCCAGCGTGAATGCATCGACAGCAGCGAAAACAAGGTCTGCCTGCTCGGCTACGACGACGAGTCCTGCTCCCGCACCTGGACCTGGAGCGACGTCGGATCTTTCGACCCGGCCAAGTTCCACTTCATCGTCCAGCGCTGGGACCACATCCTGGACGTGGTCGACTATCTGGTGCTCGAGGACGTCCTCTACGACGGCCGGCCGGCCGACGGCGCAAGCTGGGGCCAGAGCCAGGGATTCACCTTCCGCGAGCCCGTGGTCGTGGACATGGACGTCGTGCGCGCCGCCTGCGGCGTCCCGTCCGAGAAGGCCGCTTAGGGCGAGGAGAAGAGACTGGGGGGAAACCTTTCTGAAGAAAGGTTTCCCCCCAGGCCCCCCTTCCCAAGACTTTTAGCGGTTGGGGAGAACGCGAGAGGGGCTACTGCCCTTTTTTAAAGGGTTTCCCCTCTCGCTCCCCCCTCCTCGAAAAAATGAATCAGGGATGACGGAGCCGACCCCTCCCGTATCCCGACCGCGGCGACCGTGTCCGGGTTTGCCAACCTCCTTCGCCGGGACGCGTTCGCCGATTTTTCCCAGGCGCAGCCTTGGTCACCTGTAGGGAACCGGCACCCGAAAGGCCCCCAAGACTGCGCTTTTTATGCCGACCGCTCGCCGCGCCTGTACGCCGTAGCTCACCACCCGTAACAAGGCGTTTCAGGCGTCAGTGCGCGCCGCACACGGCGACGTCAAAGCCGGTCTTCGATTCCGCCACCCAGGCAAAGACATAATTCCTGTAGAGACTCTCTTGCGAGACGGCATCAATCGGGGCGAAATTGTCGCGGAACGCCCTCGCTAGCCGTAAATGCTCATCAAGCCCGAAGGAAATGTAAAATCCGCCAATATTTTGCCACGTGTTCGCATACGGGGAACGCAGGATTCCAACACGCTGCCCATAGGCAACTGCGTGCAACGCGGTATAATACGGGCCGACATTCTTTTTATAATAGGCAATATCATAGCTCTTGGCATACACAAAACCAACAATACTGCTGACACTTAAAAAAACAGCCACGAAAAGAGCATATTTCTTTGCGGATGGTTGCAAAATATTGCCCGTAATATACCGCGATCCGAACAGGCTCATCAGCATGATACAAAAAAACCAATAGTGATAGCTGCCTCTAAAAATGACCACCGGCATGCCGCAAAGGACTGTCGCGGTCAAAAAAATTTCGTCGGCGTTCCAATGACGATGCTTCATGATGCCGATCAAACCGAGACAAAAAAGCGGGACAAGCGACAACACGACGAAGTGCAACTCGCTCTTTGCTACACGAAGTGCAATGACATCCATAAAAAAAGACGAGGCCACGGCCTCAAACGAGCCCAAAGCGCCCAAAAGTGACATGCTCTTCGGTGCCTGCCCTCCTGTTAGCTTCGACAGATTCTGGTAATAATACGCTACAAAATTCTGCCAGCCACTCACCCACTGCCGCAGATCGAAATTGACGAGCAACACAAGACCACATAACAGCAGCACAACAGCGAACAAGGCCACAGCTTTGAACGCCACATCTCTTCTTACAAACCAAATATAGGCAACATTGATCACCGGCAGCATAAAAATGTAATGTACCTTACTGCCGAGTGCCAGAGCACAAAAACAGGCGGAGAATACAATATCGACAAGACGTCCTGTTTCCCTATACTTGAGGACATACCAATAGTTTAACAGAAAAAACAAGACCATCAGGCCTTCGGGCGTGATCTTTGTCAGAAATATGAGAACAGGAAACGACAGGAAATAAAGTTGTGAACCGAGGACGGCTGTGGGAGCGTCCAGTCCGAGTCGTTGCAACACGAAAAAAAAGAGGCAAACCGATGCAATGACCACTGCGGCACAGGCGCATCTGGCAATGACATGCACCCGGTCCCAGTTTTTGACGCAAAATTCCATGAAAGAGACATTGGCCGGACTCGCCACAAAATAATACGCCCGCTCTACGCCATACAGCATATAGTGCAGCGTAATCCCCGGGGTTCCCAGCACGAACGGAAAGCGTCCCTCATTGTCAAAGGCAACCGCCGAGGGCAGGTATAGACCGTCCGGATCGGCATTGTCCTGAATGTCATAGGCGTTAAAGGCCAGAGTACGCCAGGAGCCCACAGGAGCGGACAGGGAGACGTATAAGGCCAAGCCCCCGGACAAAAGCACAAAGCTCAAAAGGGATATCACAGCAGAGCGTGACAGCGACATGGGGGATTACCGCAACCGGATCGTCAACCGTTGCAGCATGAACGCCAACGGCCGGTCGTCGTTGAGCAGACGCGCCGGGACGCCGTTATAAACGGAGCTGACGAAGGCGAGTTCGTTGAGCCCCTTGCGCAAGGCCACCGGCATGTCGAGCACTTGCGTCGCATTCCCGGAGGCGGCGACAATCTCGCCGGCCGGAGAGCCATTCAGCAGCACACCAATGCGCTGGTCGGGAAAGACGCCGCGCAGGGCAAGGCGCAATCTGGAAGGGGCCGGTTCCTGGCTATAGAACCGTACGCCCGCCACCCGGCCCAGAACCCAGCGGAATGTCCCCCCTCCCGCGTCCTGCTCGGGAGGGAAGATATTGATCGTGCGGTACTGACAAGGCGCACCGGAAAAAAGATCGACTTCCGCGAAGGCGACCGCTTTTTTCTGGGCCAGGATAAGCCCCAGAAGCAAAACGAGCGAAACGCCCCCCCCGAGCCATAGTCCCCACCGCCGCTTCACCACGGGCGTCCCTCCCTGGACGCGTGACGCCCGCCGCACACCGTCCGCAAACTGAAAAACAGGCTACGCGGACACCCGGCGTGCGAGCCCCAGCTCGGCAACAATGGCCTCGGCGGCCTTGGCCGTGTAGTCCTCGGGCGAAAGCGCCGCCTTGTCCGCGTCGGTCATCACGCCCCGGGGCCGGTTGACGAACTTGGGATCTGGCGTGATGCCATAGGCTTCGGGGAAGGTATTCTCGTAATACATCTCCTGGAAGCCGATGAATTTGAGATGATGGGCCGTGGCGTCGAGCACCGAGATTTCCGAGGGCTCGACCAGCCCCAGCTCCCGGGCCTTCATGAGCCCGGCCAGGCACTCACCGCCCTGGGTGCAGCTGATGTGCCCGTGGCGGTTGGCGGTGAGCATGCCTTCGATGATGGCCTGCTCGGTCACCTGCAACACCTGGAAACTGCCCGGGCCGCCGATCTTCTCGTACTCGGCCGCGAAATGGGCCACGCGCGGGAACGACACCGGGTTGCCGATCATGGCCGCCTGGGCCACCGACGGCGTCACGGACACGGGCTCGAAATGGCGCTTGTCGGCCTCGGTCTCGTCGTAATAGCGCCAGACCGGGTCGGCGTGGTGGGACTGGACGCCGAAGATGCGCGGTAGGGAGCGGATCATACCGAGCTTCTTGAGCTTTAAAAACCCGCCCATGATGGCCGTGATGTTGCCCGCGTTGCCGATGGGCACGAACACGCACTTGCGGTAGGTGTCCCAGCCGAACCACTGGGCCACCTCGAAGGCGTAGGACTCCTGGCCCAGGATGCGCCAGGCGTTCTTGGAATTTAAAAGCGCCACGCGGTAGTTGTCGGCCAGATGCTCGACCACCTTCATGCAGTCGTCGAACACGCCCGGCACCTCGATGACCGTGGCCCCGCTGCCGAGGGGCTGGGCCAGCTGCTGCGGCGTGACCTTGCCCTTGGGCAGGATGACCACGGACTTGATCGGCCCGCCCACATAGGCGGCGAAAAGCGCGGCCGAGGCCGAGGTGTCGCCGGTGGAGGCGCACACGGTCAGAACCGAATCCCAGCCGTTGACCCGCACCAGGTGCTTCAAATAGCTGAACGCGCAGGCCATGCCACGGTCCTTGAAGGAGGCGCTGGGGTTCTGGCCGTCGTTTTTGTAGTAAAAAGGCGCGCCGACAAGCTCGGTCAGCGCCGCGTTGGCCGCCACGAGTGGGGTATGCCCCTCGCCCAGGTAGACGATGTCCTCCTCGTCCATGACCGGGGCCATAAGCTCGTAAAAGCGCAGCACGCCGCGAAGGGCCGTGGTGCGGGTGGCGGCGCGCTTGTCGAAAAGCGCCTGCCAATAGCTGGCCGGGTATTCCAGCAGGCTGTCGAAGGTCGTGTCCTCGAGCAGGAACACGCCGCCGCAATGCGGACAGGTGTAGTACAGCTCCCGGATGTCGAAGCGCGCCTGGCAGCCCAGGCAGACATATTCCATCTTGCCCCGGTATTTGGGGAAATCGCTGACCGTTATCATGCCGTTTCCTTCTTTAGACCGGCCACACCTGCCGGGCCGCGGCCACCCACATGACCACGCCGCAGGCCACCTTGGCCGTCATCCCGAACACCTTGCCGTACATGGCCCCCATGGCCGCGCGCCGGGACTCGGAATCCGTGCGCCCGTGGGCGCGCTCGAACACATAGCAGCCCAGGAAAGCCCCGGCAACGGCCCCGAACAGGGCCCCGATGCCGAGAAAAAACGGCGCGCCCAAAAGCGCCCCGGCCAAAGCGCCAAGAAATCCGCCCAGATTGCCCTTGCCCGTGGCCCCGTAGCGCTTGGCTCCGAAGAGTTGGGCGAAAAGCTCCACCGCCTCGCCGGCCAGGGCCACGCACACGAGCAGCGCGTAAAACCCAAAGCCGAAATGCGGCGCGGGATGCAGATAATCCCACAAGGCGACAAGCCCGAGCATGGCCCAGTTGCCCGGCAGCCCGAACACGTGCAGGCCCAGACAGGCCAGAAGCACGAGCAGGAAAAGCCCCGCCCACACGATCGTCATGCGCCCTGCTCCCGGTTGTCCACCACGCGCTTGGCCTTGCCCTCGGACTTGGGCAGGGAGTTGCGCTCCACCAGCTCCACCTTTGGCGTGACCAGGATTTCGTCGCGAAGCCGCGCGGCGATGCGCTTTTGCAGGGAACCGAGCTGGCGCATGTCCTCGACGAAAAACTCGTCGCGGATCTCCACCTTGACCCGGAGGTTGTCGATGAAGCCCTCGCGCTCGAGAATGATGAGATAGTTCTCCCCCACCTCGGGCATGGACATGAGGATGCGCTCGATCTGCATGGGAAAGATGTTGCAGCCCTTGACGATCATCATGTCGTCGCAGCGCCCCTGCAGGCGGTCGATGCGGCGATGCTCCCGGCCGCAGGCGCAGGGTTCGGTCAGAAAACGCGTGATGTCGCGGGTGCGGTAGCGGATGATCGGCATACCCTCGCGGCCGAGGCTGGTCATGACCAGCTCGCCGTACTCGCCGTCGGGCACGGGCTCGCCCGTGACCGGGTCCACGATCTCGGGCAGATAGGCGTCTTCCCAGACGTGCATGCCGTGCTGCTCCGTGCACTCGAAGGCAACGCCCGGGCCATTCATTTCGGACAGGCCGTAGGAGTTGTAGCACTTCATGTCGTAGAGGGCTTCCAGCCGCCGGCGCGATTCCTCGGTGTAGGGCTCGGCCCCGACCAGGGCGATACGCAGCGGCAGCGTGCGCGGATCGATGCCCAGTTCGGCGAAAATGGTGGTCAGATACAGCGCATAGGACGGGATGATATGGATGCCCGTGACCTTGAAATCCATAAGGAGCTTGATCTGGCGATGGCTGTTGCCGGCACCGGCCGGAATGGTCAGACAGCCGAGCTTCTCCGCGCCGCAGTGGATGCCGAGCCCGCCGGTAAAAAGGCCGTAACCGGACATGTTCTGGAAGACGTCGGTCTTGCGCAGCCCCACCATGTGCATGCACCGGGCCATGAGCGACGCCCACCACTCCAGGTCCTTTTGCGTATGGTAGATGACCGTCGGCGTGCCGGTGGTGCCGGAGGAGACGTGCATGCGCACCATCTCGCTTTGGGGCATGGCCAAGAGCTTGTCCGGATAGCTGTCGCGCAGGTCCTGCTTGGTGGTAAACGGCAGCCTTGTTACGTCGTCCAGGCTTTTGACCGCATCGACGTCCAGGCCGCACTCCTTGAACCGCTCCGTATAAAAAGGCGACTTGGCCGCCTGGGCAAGCGTCCGCTGCAAACGCATCAGCTGCAAACGCTCGATCTCCAGCCTCGAAAGCTTTTCCGCTTCGTCGTAATACACGCTGCTTCCTTTTTAAGGAAAAGGTGGAACCACCCAGAGCTAACGCATCGCCGTGGCCACATGGCTTTCCATGGGCACGGCCAGGCCGTCGTCATCCTGGAAATCGCGCAGGCCCTCGGCCATGCTGCGAAACATCGCCGCCCGATCCGTTTCCGACATGGCGGCTATGGCCGTCCCAGAAGGGAAAACGGACAGATAACCCGCAAGAAGTTCCAAGAGGTCCGGGTGCCGGGCCGCCTGTATCTCAAGCCGGACGCGGATGTCGTTAAAACCGGCCTCCTGAAGCAGGGCACGAAGGTCCTCACGGTCGGAAAGCGAAGAGGAGGCTTGGAATCCGGCGCGCATCGCCGGACCGAAATAGCCTTCCAGGACGTCGGCCAAAACGGCGAACAGAGGAATCCGCGCAACCGCGCGCCAACAACTCAGGACAAGGCGTCCGCCCGGGACCAGGGCCGCCCGCATGGCCTTCAACGCCGCCGGCCGATCCGGGAAAAACTGCACCCCCTGCTGGCACAAAACCACGTCGTATTCCGGCTTGTCGCCGGGAAGCCCCAAGACGTCGCCGCAATGCCACTCGATGCCGGACAGGCCCTCCTGGTCTGCGAACCTCTTTGCCGCCCGCACCATGTCCTCGTTGAAATCGACGCCGGTCAGCCTGCCCTTCGGGCCGACCAGACGGGCAGCCTTGCGGGCCACGACGCCTGTGCCGCAGGCCACATCGAGCACCCGATCCCCGGCCCCGACCGCGCCTGCCGCAACCAGGGCCTCGGCCCACCGGCCCATCCAGGCCGGAACGATGTAGCGCTCGTAAGCCTCCGGTCCGGAACAGGACAATTGCCATTGCCATTCGAATGGGGTGTCTTGGGCAACCATGGTCTGCTTCTTCCGCGAAAGGGCGACAATCTGTCGCCGGTTTGCTGCGCAGGCTATACGCCCGGCCGAAACCTCGATCAAGCCGCGTGGGCTGCCGAAAAAAAGATCACATGCCCATTTCGGACGGGGGCGGAATATCGGAGAGGTTCTCGAACGCCGTGGATTCCTTGAGGAAGGTCAGGCGGACCATGCCTGTGGGGCCGTTTCGCTGCTTGCCGATGATGACCTCGGCCACGTTGTCCTCGGGCGTGAGTTCCTCTTTTTTCTTATACGCGGCGGCGCGGTAAAGAAAGATGATGACGTCGGCATCCTGTTCGATGGCCCCGGATTCGCGCAGGTCGGACATCATGGGGCGCTTGTCGGCGCGCTCCTCGACCTTGCGGTTGAGCTGCGAGAGGGCCACCACCGGCAGGTGCAGCTCCTTGGCCAGGGCTTTCAGGTTCCGGGAGATGTCGGAAATTTCCTGTTCGCGGGAATCGATATGGCGCGAGGCCCGCATGAGCTGCAAGTAGTCCACGACCACGAGCCCCAGGCCGTGCTCGGCCTTGAGCCGCCGGCAACGGGCGCGCAGGTCCATGGTGGTGATGGCGGCGGTGTCGTCGACGAAGATGGGCGCCGGGGACAGGTTGTTGGCCGCGTCGTAGAGCCGGGACCAGTCCTCGTCGTCCAGCCGTCCCCGCCGCAACTTGGCCAGATCGACCTTGCCCCAGCAGCACAGCATGCGTTGCATGATCTGCTCCATGGACATTTCCAGGGAGAAGATGGCCGTCGGCACGTTGTGCATGGCGGCGGCGCGCATGGCCATGTTCATGGCAAAGGCGGTCTTGCCCATGGAGGGCCGGCCGGCAACGATGATGAGGTCCGAGGGCTGCAGCCCGGCGGTGTATTCGTCGAACTGGTAGTAGCCGGTGGGCACGCCGGTGACCAGTTCCTTGTTTTCCATGCGTTTTTCGATCAGCTCGAAAACGCGGGTAACAAGGTCCTTGGAGGAATGCAGGCCCCGGGTGGAGCGGGCGTCGGCAATGGAAAAAATGGCTTGCTCGGACTCGTCGAGAAGCGTTTCGGTTTCCTGGCCGCCTTCGTAGCAGCGGGTAATGATGTCGAGGGCAGTGGAAATAAGCTTCCGCTGGACGGCCTTTTCCCGCACGATGCCGGCATGGTGCAGAGCGTTGGCGGCCGAAACCGTGGAAGCTGTCAGTTCGGCCAGGTAGGTCGGGCCGCCGACCTCGTCCAGCTTGCCGGCCACGCGCAAGGCCTCGGCCAGGGACACCAGGTCGATGGGTGCGTTTTTGGCGGAGAGGTCCAGGATGGCCTGGAAAATGAGGCGATGGGCCGGGGAATAGAAATCGTCCTCGCCGACGAGGTCGACGAGGTTATAGAGGACGGAGTTTTTGAGTAAAATCCCCCCCAAAACGGCCTGTTCGGCCTCGAGGTTCTGGGGGGGGATCTTTTTAAGGACGTCAGCAGAGACCCGCTCCAGGGCCTGCCCGGTCAGCGGCTCGCCGCTTCCGGCCATGCCGGAAGACTTCTGGCTACGCGGTTTCTTCCTCGGGCTGTCCACTGGCTTCTTCGGCCTGCTGCGGGACTTCGGCCGTCTGGGCGGCCTCACCCTCGGCTTCGGCGACGGCCGGGGCGACCGATTCCTCTTCCTCGTAGCCGCCCTGGCGCTTGACGGTCACGTTGACCGTGCCGCGCAACTCGGGCAGGAGCTTCACCGCCACTTCGTACTGGCCCAGGGCGCGGATGGGCTCGTCGAGAACGATCTTCTTGCGGTCGATCTCGACGCCCTGCTCGGCCAGCTTGTCGGCGATGATGGCGGAGGTGACGGAGCCGTAGAGCTTGTCGCCCTCGCCCACGCGCACCTCGATAATGATCTCGGCGGCGGCAAGCTTTTCAGCCAGCGTCTGGGCGGCGGAGGCCAGCGCGTCGCGCTTGGCCTGCAATTTTTTACGCTCGTTTTCGAAACGGCGCATATTGGCGTCGGAGGCCAGCATGGCCAGGCCCTGGGGGATCAGGTAATTGCGGCCGTAGCCGGGCTTGACGGCGACCTTGTCGCCGAGGCGGCCCAGGTTTTCCACGTCCGCGCGCAAAATGAGTTCCATGGGTCTCTCCCTTACATTTTCTTGAGGAGCTCGGCGCTGTGGGTGGCCGTATAGTACAGAAGGGCCATCTGCCGGGCGCGCTTGATTTCAACGGTCAGGCGGCGCTGGCACTTGGCGCAGGTGCCAGTAATGCGCCGGGCGATGATCTTGCCGCGATCCGTGACGAAATCCTTCAGGACGTCCGGACGCTTGTAATCCACAGGCAGGTTCTTGTTGGCGCAGAAACGGCAGAACTTCTTCTTCGGGGTGAATTTCTTCTTATAGGCCATGAGTTACGCTCCCTCGGGCACGAACTTGTCGGCGAGCTTGACGGTGATGAACTTCATGATGCCGTCGGTGATGCGCACGATCCGCTCGAACTCGGCGATGGCCGGAGCCGGGGCGGCAAATTCGAGGCGGGTGTAATGGCCGCGCGTCTTTTTCTCGACGGGATAGGCCAGATCGCGCATACCCCATTCGTCCACGGTCAGCATGGTGGCCTGCTGGCGCTCGAGAACCCCCTGGAGGTTCTCGATGATCTCCTGCCGGTTTTCGGCCGCCAGCTCCGGAGAGAGCAACAGCAGCGCTTCATATTTCCGCATGGTTCCTCCTTATGGTCCATGGCCCTTTCTCGGGGTGAGCCCCCATTGGAAAGAGCAAGGCGAAGGGGAGTCGTTACCCGCAACCATATCACCTGTCAAGGTCTTTGGCCGCGACTTGCCAAGCGGACGCGGACAGGGGTAAAACCTGTCGCATCATGAGCCGCCAGGCGGCCCGAAGCCTGCCGAGGAGCCCATGCGCATCCGCACCAAACTGCTTTGCATTCTGCTTGTCCTGGCCCTGCCGCCGCTTGTCTTCGTCAGCTATTACGCCCTGCGCGAGGGCAGGCTGCTCGGCAAGGAACTGGCCGACCACACGTCGCTTTCCTTTCGGCATTCCTCGGAACAGGAACTGGCCCTGATGGTCGACCTCATCGGCGAGGACCTTAACGACAACCGGCAAAAGCTGGAACTGGCCCTGACCCTGCTGTCCCGGGAGGCCGCCCAGTCCCTGCGGGAAACGCCTCCGCCCAAGGCCCGGGTCTTCTACGACCGGGATTTTAGTGCCGCCGGCGGGTTGCCGGCCGGAACCACCCCCCTGGCGGCCATCTTCGACCGGGGCATCCCGGCAACCGGCGACGCCATTTCCTTCAGCGTTCCGCCCAATACCCCCCAAAAGGCCCATGCCGAAGACGCGGCCAGGCTGTCGCGGCTTTTGCCCACCTTCCAGTCCCTGAACCGTACCCTTGGCGACAATATGCTGTGGGCCTACGTGGCCCTGCCAAACGGGCTCATGTGTTCCTATCCCGGCCACGGCCAGCTTCCCGAGGGCTACGATCCGCGCGACCGGCCCTGGTACAAGGCGGCCATGGCCCGCCAGGGGGAGGCCTGGAACATCCTGGTCGACGCCTCGAGCGGCCGCCTGGAAGCCACGATTTCCAGGCCTATCCGGGATGCCGCCGGCGGGCTCCTGGGCGTGGCCGCCCTCGACGCGCCGCTCGAAACCATGCTGCCGGAAAGCGACCTGTCGCGCCGCTGGGGCGAGGGCGTGCGGGCGCTCATCGTCCACGCCCCGGACGGCAAGCGTCTCGTGGTGCTGGCCAGCCGGGATTTCATGCCCGCCTCCCACGGCTGGGACACCCCGCTGACACCGGTGCCCCTGGCTTCGGTGGACACGGAGGCCCAGGCCAAGCTGGCCCGGGACATCGACGCCCACAAGTCGGCCCTGGTCCCGCTCCATGTGGGCGATGCGGACTATTTCGCGGTGCTCAAGCCCTTCCCAGACACCCCGGCCGGGTTGCTCGTGCTGGTGCCCAAGGCCGCCGTGCTGCATCAGGCGGATTCGGCCGAAGCGGCCATCCTGGCCCGCACCAAGCGGATGCTGGCCGTGGTCGTGGTCGTGGCCGTGGTGGCCCTGCTCGCGGCAGCGCTTCTGGCCTATTTCGGCGCGAAGGCGGTGACAAAGCCGGTGACGGCCCTTTGCCGGGCCACCAGCCGGCTGGCCCAGGGCGACTTGCAGGCCAGGGCCCCGGTTTCGGGCCGGGACGAGCTGGCCGAGCTGGCCGCTTCCTTCAACAACATGGCCCCGAAGCTGGCCGAACGGCTGCGGCTCAAACAGGACATGCTCCTCGCCATGGAGGTGCAGCAAAACCTCCTGCCCGCCGCCCCGCCGGCCGTGCCCGGCCTCGACATCGCCGGGGGCACGATCTTTTGCGACGAAACCGGCGGCGACTATTTCGACTACCTCCAGTTCAACCGCTCCGGCGCGTCCGGCATCGATCTGGCCGTCGGCGACGCCACCGGACACGGCATCGCGGCAGCCCTTTTCATGGCCACCGGCCGGGCGCTTTTGCGCGGCGGCCAGGGCAACGACCCGTCGCCGTCCGCCCTGCTCAGCCTGGTCAACAGCCTGCTGTGCCGCGACACGGCCGATTCCGGCCGCTTCATCACACTTTTTTTCCTGCGCCTGGAAAATGGCGGCCTCGGCCCCGAGGGACGGCTGCGCTGGTCGCGGGCCGGACACGATCCGGCCCTGGTCTACGATCCGCAAAACGACGCCTTCGAGGAACTCATGGGACCGGGACTGCCGCTGGGGATTCTCCCCGAATACGCCTACGAGGAGCAAAGCCGCCCGGGACTGGCCCCGGGACAGATGCTGGCCCTTGGCACGGACGGCATCTGGGAAGCCCGCAATCCGACCGGCGAGATGTACGGCAAGGACCGATTCCGGGAGATGCTGCGCTCCCACGCCGCCGCCACGGCCGCGGAAATCCTGGCCGCCGTCCACAAGGACGTGGCCGACTTCCAGGCCGGCGCCCCCCGCGACGACGACATCACCTTAGTGGTTATAAAAGCTATCTAAGGGAGGAACCGGGGGGAAACTTTTCTGGAGAAAAGTTCCCCCCCGGGCCCCCCTTCCAAAGACTTTTAGTAGTAGTGGGCTGTTCCCCGCTACCCCAGCTATAAGGTTTAGGAAGGGGAGAGCGCGAGAGGGGAGAACCCTTTTCAAAGGGTTTCCCCTCTCGCACCCTCTTCCCCTCTCCTATATCCAACGTACTGACACGGGATTGCGTGGGGGGATGGCGGCGTAGCGGAACTTCGGGTAGCCGAGCATGAGCCCGCCGTGGACGGTATGGCCTTCGGGGATGCCCAGGGCCTGGCGCACGGCGGGATCGCCCTTGGCGGCGTAGGTCAAAAGCCCGGCCCAGCAGGTTCCCAGCCCCCGGGAGACGGCGGCCAGCTCGAAAAACGTCAAGGCGATGCCGCAGTCGGCCGGTCCGAAGGCTATCGAGGCGTCGGTGTGGACCACGGCCAGGGCCGGCGCGCCGCGCAAATACACATCCAGTCCCTTGGCCCACAATCCCGCGTAGCGCGTATAGACGGCCCGGCTGTTGTTGCCGGCGAACCACGCCGCCGTCAGCGCGGCCAGTTCGTGGACTTTTTTGGGGTCAACGGTCGCGGCCCAGCGAATTTCCTGGACGTTGGAAGCTGTCGGCGCATAGCGGGCCACATCGAGAAGCTCCTCCATCACTTGGCGGGCAACCGTCCTGTCGGCATAGGCCCGGATGGAGCGCCGGCCCCGCAGCAGGCGGTCCATGGCCTCGGGCACGGGCCAATCCCGTGAGGCCGGTTGCAGCGGCGCGTCCGGGTTGACGGCGTCCACCCGGGAATTGACCAGGGCGCCGTGGGGGCACACCGCCACACAGTGCCCGCAGGCATTGCAGATTGCCGCGTCGGCCACGGCCGGGCCACCATCGGCGGCCAGTTCAAGCGCCCGGCTCGGGCACACGGCAACGCACATGCCGTCCTTCTTGCACTTGTCCGCATCCACCGTGATCAGATCCATACGATGCCTCCTTATGGCGCGACTCGGCCGCGTCCGCGCGGACGCGAAACCAGACACGGCCCGAACCTACCCGGCTTGCCGGCTTTGACAAGAAGGCACATTGGCGTGGCGTGATACCCCGGAGGGAACCGGGGGAAGGAGGAAAATCGGCTTGGGGAGAGGCGGCCGGACCCGGGCAGGGAGACGGGGCCGGCCGACGGTCCCTGTGGAATGTGACGATCCGCGTTGCGAGTGCGGATCGTTAGAAGACCAGGGCGTCTTGGCCTAGGGGCGGGACACTACGACGGCGACCGGGGTGGCCGTGGCCTGTTTGTCTTTCGCCGTTTCCGGGCACCTAGATGGGATGCCCCGAATGTATATGATGTCCGAAACCGCTGCCTTAGCCTCGTGATGCATCGCCGTCATACCGCGCTCCTTGGGTCTATGGGCATGACACCCGGCCTACGCGGAAAATCACACCCGCACAACGTGACGATTTCCATTAAAAGCGTGACCAGATACAGCATGAGTTGCTTTCACAACAGGTTTTTCTTGATGTGTCACGCCACCTGGCGTAATAGATATTTAATTTTCGAGGAGGTCCTATGCGGGCACTTGTCGTGGACGACGACCTGGCCAGCCGCCATGTTCTGGCATCCCATCTCGCCGGGGTGGCCGAATGCGTCATGTGCGCCTCAGGCCCCGAGGCCGTGACGGCCGTGGGCAACGCCACCGTTGCCGGCACGCCCTTCGACGTGGTCTTCCTCGACATCATCATGCCCCATATGGACGGGCACGAGACGCTCTCCCGCATCCGACAGGCCGAGGAAGCCGGCGGCGTGCCCCCGGAAAAACGGGTCAAGGCCGTCATGGTCACCTCCATGGACGACGAGACCAACACCATGACCGCGCTTTTCGACGGCCAGGTGGCGGCCTACCTGGTCAAGCCGCCCAATCGGGCCGAACTGCTGGACAAGCTGGCCGCCCTGGGCCTGCTTGGCTGAGAGAGAAAGCGTATGCGCCGGGGGAGGGGGCTTTTTGTAAAAAGCCCCCTCCCCCGGCGCATACG
>NZ_JBLODY010000064.1:0-23334 GCF_047785625.1 Solidesulfovibrio sp. C21 | reverse complement strand
GCACGAGGCGCTTCGCCGCTGGCGCACCTTGTCGCCGCAATCGCGTCCGGCGTCGGGGCGCGAAGCGCCTCGTGCCGCCGGGCCGATTGCGGCGACAAACGTTCGGCGTCCCCGCCGTCCGCCTGTCCCAACCGCACTGTCATCCATCATCCCAACCCGGTAAAGGGGGGACCGGGGGGCATCAAGCCCCCCGGCGGGGTCCGGGGCAGAGCCCCGGCAGGTCCAGGGCAGCGCCCTGGCGGGGGCGTGGGGGCGGCGCCCCCACCTCTCCTTCCCTCCTCCTTACTTACAGCGGATAATCGAGCGCTTCCGGGATCATCACCTGGGTGATGGCCTGACCGGCGCGTTCGCGGGCGGCGCCGGCACCGGCCATGGAGATGTCCACGGCGGCACGCAGGGCGGCGAACGCGGCCATGTCCGCGCCTTCGGGAGCGTAGCCGCACACGAGGTTCGCGCACACGCGGGCGGCCTCGCCGGCAGCCTTGGCCGCCTGCAATTTGGACAGGTCGCTGAAAAAGGACACGTAGCCGGCGAGGCCCTCGGCCACAACCGGATTTTCCGGGCCTTTGGCGGCCAGTTCCAGGATGTCCAGAATGAAAAGGCGGCTGGCCAAAAGCGGGCACAGCGCGTCGGCCAGGGGAAAGGTCACGGCCTGGCGGTTGCTGTGGTAGAGCTTCTTGCCGTCGGCGTCTTTGCCCTTGGCCAAAACACCCATGGCATGTTTCCAGAGGGCGAAGCCGGCGGCCACGGTGGCGGCGCCGGTCTCGGGATTGGTCGCGGCCGCGCGCTCCATCTCGACGATGTAGTTGTCGAGGTAGACGGCGAAGATGTCGCTGGCCATGGTGATGGAGAGCTGGCGGCGCTGCACGCACTCGGGGCCTTCGTAGGTGGCTTCGAGCTGGCTGTCGCTCCACTTGTGGAACAGGAAGCCGGGGCAATCCTCGGTGATGCCGTAGCCGCCCATCATGGCCACGGCCTCGCGCATGACGGTGGCCCCGCCGCCGGTGTTCCAGAGCTTGCAGGCCGGGCACAGGACGCCGGCTTCGGCTTCGAGGGCCTGGTATTTGACCACCGGGTCGGCGTCGAGGGCGGCGAACCGCGCGGCGTCGCGGGACGCCTCGGGGGTGAAAAGCAGGTTCACGTATTCGACGGCCTGGGGCAGGACCTTTTTGAGCGCCGAAAGCTGGGCGCGCATGCCGGTGACGCCCGCCGCGGCCAGGGCCGCGTCCTTGGCTTTTTCGGTCGGGTCGAGGTTGTCGAAGAGCCGGGCCGTGCCGAACCCGAGGGACGCGCTGGCCTCGCCGGCCGCCCAGACCTCGGCCAGACGGATGGGGGCGTCCTGCTTCTGCTGGATGCCCAACTCATACTTGGGCGTGCCCTCGGCGCAGGCGTCGCCGCCACGGAAGCGGCCGCGCTGGTAGCGGATGACCGGCTCCACGGCGGACAGCAGCTTGGCCGTGGTCATGAGCGCCACAGGCACGCGGGTGCGGTGGAACACGGCGGCGATGATCTCGGAGTGGGAATAGTTGGGAACGATGCAGCCGTCCTTGACCGTGTAGCCGCCGATGATGCGGCTGGCCGGCACCTTCATGCTGAAGACCGGGTCGCGGGTGGAGGACAGCTGGTGGACCATCTTGAGCGTGGGGGCGCCCCGGTCGAACAGCCCCGGGTCGGTCTCCTCCAGGATGACCATGCAGGAGGATTTGATGCGCGGGTCGGCGGTATCCACGGCCACGGTGGCGAAATTGGCGAAGTCCATGCCGGTGATGAAGCGGCCGCGCTTGTCCACCTGAAGCATGGGCTCCCCGCCCTCTTCCCAGGAGTCCACGCGGACCTTGCCGACCAGCACGCCCGTGTCCACGCCGACGTAGGGCAGGGGCTCGGTCAGGGCGAAAACGCCGCGCCAGGGAGCCTGTCCCGGAGTCGGGGCGGCCAGGCTCATGTAGTGGTCGCGCTGTTCGTCGGTGCCGCGCTCGTGGATGGGGGAAAGGGCCAGGTTGCCGGCCAGGGAGCAGGTGGCCGCGCCGGCGTCGACCCAGGCCAGCTCGAAGGCGACCAGGGCCAGGGCCATGTTCTTGGGGCCTTCGATGAAACCGCCCTGATGGGGGTCCATGAAGACGGCGGTGATGCCGGCCTCGTCGAAAGCGGCAAGGAGTTGGACTTTTTGTTCGGTCCATTCGTGGGAATGACGCGCGCCTTCGGCCACGAGCCTGGCGACCAGTCCCCTGGCCACGGAGCGGGCGGACTGGACTGCCATCTGGAGGTCGAAGCGGTCGGCGAAGCGCCACATGATTTGCCGGACGTCGTCGCCCGGAAGGGTGCGAAGGGTTTCCATAGGGTTCGCCTTATTTCGAGGTTTGGACGCGCCAGGGCGCATGGATGCTGCAAAAAAGTATTAAACGTTAAAATATTCGGCACGGGGCGTCAATGAAGGGCCCGGCACGGCGGCTTGCGGCACTCCGATCCGGGCAAAGGTTTTCCGGCCCGACACCACGCCGGGGCTTGTATTACCCCGGCCCCTTGGGTACGTATGACACAAGGCACTCTGGAAAAATCGGCGGAATCCCCATGCCGTATCGCCTCAAGTATTATTTCGATCCGAACTACGAACACCGTCGCCTGCGTCCCAGGAGCCGCGACGATGGTTCCGTGGACCAGTACGACCTGGGCTACGTGCAAAACGTGGTGGTCGAACAGGTCCTGGCCGAATGGGAGGAACTCGGGCCGGACGTCCCGCCCGGGGCCGGCGACGTGGTGGCGGACCAGCCCGCCTTTTCCCACGGCGAGGGCTGCCGGGTGGACCCGGGAAACCCCAGGCGGCTCGTCGCGTCGGTCAATGGCCACGTGGCCTGTTCCGACGGCAAGATCACGGTCCACGACACGCTTTCGGTCGGCCACGACATCGACTTCCACACCGGCAACATCGTGGCCATCGGCGACGTGCTGGTCGGCGGCTCCATCCGGTCCGGCTTCCTGGTCATGGGGCGCAACGTGACCGTGCGCGGCCCGGTGGAAGCGGCCCGGGTCCAGGCCATGGGCAATCTCTCCTGCCAATCCGGCATCATGGGCGGCGGCAAGGCCTCATTGCGGGCCGGCAAGAGCCTGCGGGCCAAATTCTGCGAAAACGCGGCGCTCCATGCCGCTTGCAACATCCTCATCGAGGGCGCGAGCATGCATTGCCGGCTTTTCGCCGGGGAAAAGCTGGCCGTGAAGGGCCGGTTGGTCGGCGGCGAGGCCTATTGCGGCGATGCGGTCTACGTGGGCGAACAGCTTGGCGGCGGCGGCCAGAGCCAGACGCGGCTGCTCGTGGGCTACGATCCCGAGCGCATCCACAAGGACCAGCGCCTGAAGGCCCGGGTGCGGGAGGCGCGCATGGAGATCGAGGCCTGCCGCATCGAGATGCAGCGGGGCAGCGAACGGGCCGAGGCCTGCGCCACGGAGCTTTCCCACTACGAGAAGCTCCTGGCGGCCTGCAAGGCCCAACTCTGGCAGTTGTGGTCGAGCCCCGACGCCTTGCGCCGGTTCGCCGACTGCCGGGTGATCGTGCCGGGGCGCGTCGGGGCCAATGTCGAGATCAACATCGGCGAGGCGTTTCTGACCGTGCCCGAGGACACCCGTGACGTGGTGTTCCGCTACCAGGACGGCGAGGTCGTCATGGAGTATCCGGCGTTGCGCAAGTAGGCCTTTGACGCCAAAGGTCAGGTTGCGGCAAACGGTCAGGGCTTTGCCTCGGGATATGTCGCCAGAAGAGCCCCATCGCGTTCCCAAAGCTGGGCGTGATACAGACGAATTTCATAGTTCCGCGCAGCCCCCGTATCCTCAGAATCCAATTGTAGCGGGATTACCGCACCAATAGGGGACCACCCAGCGGCATTTGATTGATACACCGCTTCAGGTTTATTTTTATCGCACGAATCGCGACATATTTTCACATATCCGTCTTCGCCTGACACTCTTGGATAATAATAGAGAATATTATTATCCAAATTTTTTTTGAAAAATATACTTCCTTCTTCACTGGCATTTTGAGGAGAAAAAACGTTTTGCCCAGACTCAACATGCTTTGCAATATTAAGATATGACAAATTTTCCACGAAGAACGGTTGCGCAAAACTTTTACTTTTCAACAAAAGATCACTGACTTTACGTCTGCATTCTTTTTCTTTATTCTTTGCGCAATAAAAAACAAACGCCTTTTTTATTTTTATTGACGGAACGTCGTCTGCGTACATACCCATGGATTTATTCCCTGCACAATACAATGAGAACGTAATATAAAGCGGTCGAGATGTGTCACTATCCGATATTTTAAAATAATTCAGCTTACCATCGTTGAGAGCAGAGCTCGACAAGGCCTTATATTGCGATCGGAATTTGTCTATCGACCAACCCGCTTCGATGCGATTACCTTTATCCAAATTGTTATAACCGATAACAACATAAACATCACGCGCCGCAGCATCATTCTGCGTATCAAAATCAAAACGATATGTTGCCGTTCCAATCTTACCTATAGCAGCGGGAACAAGCTCCCAGGAATTATCCGGATATAACTTTATTGCGTTATAATCATTCACCAAGGAGTAAAATGCACGCGGTGTAAAATCTATTGCTGATTCACCAGACTCGCCCGAGAGCATAATACGACGAATTCTCGGGACTACTTCAGTATAGATATCAAGAAAATCCAATTTTTCCGGAATATAATTTTTCGCAGCGAGGCTCTTATCGACAAAAGATCGCACAAATGGCGTTTTATACGCTGAAAAATCTATATATTTAATAATCTGGCTGTCAGTCTTTGATGGAACATTAATATCTATATAGTTCGGTTGGATTGTCCTCGATATCAACCAGTTAACAGCCCTCCCGATATTCGTATTGAGCCAGACAACCGCCTCCCCCTTATTGATCATTCCTGGCAAAGCATGCTCATACAGACTAAGATCACCGATATTGTATACCGTCGAAAAATACGCGCGTTCACCATAGAGTTTTTTTGTGTAATAGCTTAAATCGGTAAATGAAACAGCAACAAATAATAGCAAAACTAATAAAAACTTATAACAAGCAGCACACCGAAGAACAAAAACGTCCACAGCAGTGGCGACGAACAAACAAAGCACCGGGAACATAAAATACATGTGAAAAACAGAAAGATGCTCTATCCTTTTAAACAAAACACATAAAATAAAATATAGAATAAAAGTCACAACGACAGAGATTAGCATCCTATTTCGTTTGCAGACAACGACCATACCAATAATGACTAGTATCATTATTAAGACGCTAGCCATCCCTTGCGGAACAGCAAAAAGTACAGTTTTACTAATCGCCGTTATGATTTTGCTTACAGCATCAAATAGAGAACCTGCGGTTCTCACATATTGATTCTTTCGCCAAAGCAATAATGGGACCAAAAAAAATAATGTTGGGATTGATGACAAAGCTGAAAAAAAGCAAAATGACAAAAAATCTATTTTTCTTACTTTGTTTTTAACGAGGCAGTAAAGAAGTATAATTCCTTGAGAAACAGGAACAGGTATCATCAGATAGTGTATATTGATCATTAACGCGTTAGCAGCAATAAGCAGCGACAAATAAATATATTTTCGAGATTCAAGAAACAATACCATGAAGTAAAGACTCAGAACAAAGAGGAGACATAAAAATGAGTACGGCCGAACCTGGCGGGACATGAGTATGGCGTACGGAGATACGGAAAAAAGTACCAAAGCAAAATAAGTAACAAATTTATCGCAATATCGCTGACAGAGTTTATACATCACGTAAAAAGTTGCCACAAAAAATATTACTGGATATATGCGCAACGCAAAATTGGAATCGCCTGTAAGAAAAAACAACTTCTGAATAAAAAAATACAGAGGAGGATGAACTTCATAAGTGTAGCAAAAATCAACAATACTTCTAACTGAATTTGTGGAAATCAGTATAAAATTTATCTCATCATTCCAGAATGCAGGGGTTTCGAGTTTATACAATCGGAGACACACCCCGACTACAAATATACTAATCAAAAAAATAATTTTATAATTATTTTTCTTATCAAGACAGATATTCATGATTGAGCTCTCGTGTGAGGGAGGCACCCGCGGCCGCGGGACGTAAACGGCTCTGGCGACACTGCGGCCTCAGTCCATTGCCCGCTCCCCATCGTCGTCGGCCGTGGCGTCACGGCGACGGGGGCATCATTGACCACATTCAGAACCATAGCGTTCCCGAACGACCCCTATCGGAACACGGCAAGGCCAAGCACAAACCGCTTTTACCAGATGCCTCGGAATTGCCGCAACCAAGCGAAGCGCATTGCCGACAGGCGAATCATGCCTGGATGCGCTGCGAGATGAAAACTAACCACACTTGGTATAGCCGCAGGCCTTGCACACGTGGCAGCCTTCCTCGAAGGTCAGCTCGCCGCCGCAGTCCGGGCAGGTGGGGTTCATCAGGTTGCCGGTGTCGTCGTGGATATGCGCGCCTTGCAGGTAGCGGTTTTCCAGCACCCAGGACACGGCGTCCGGGATGGAGAGCAGCAGGCCCTTTTTCTGGAAGACCGGATTCTCGCCGCCGATGCCCTTGAGCTGGCCCACGATGTCGGCCACGTCCACGCCCGAGCGCAAGGCCAGGGACACCAGCCGGCCGATGGCCTCGGCCTTGGCCGTGACCGAGCGGCCGGACTTGCCGATGGTGGCGAAGACCTCGAAGGGCTTGCCTTCGACCTCGTTGACGGTGAGGTAGAGTTCGCCGAGCCCGGTTTTGACCTTCTGGGTGAAGCCGAAAACGATATCCGGACGCACGCGCACCTTGCTTTGGGGCTTGGCCGTCTCGGCCTGGCCGCCCTCGCCCGTGCACAGCACCTGGCCCGCCTTGCAGCCGTCGCGGTAGACGGTCACGCCCTTGCACCCCAGCTCGTAGGCCAGCCAGTAGATTTCCCGGATATCTTCCTTGGTCGCCTTACTGGGCAGGTTGACGGTCTTGGACACGGCGTTGTCGGTATACTTCTGGAAGGCCGCCTGCATCTTGAGGTGCCAGACCGGCTCGATGTCCATGGCCGTGACGAAGACGTCGCGCAGTTCCTCGGGCAGCATGCCGATATGGGCGATGGAGCCCTTGCGGGTGACCTCTTCCATGAGGCTTTCGGAATAGGCCCCGGCTTCCTTCATGGCGGCCACGAAATGGGGGTTGGCCTCCACGAGCTTTTCGCCGTCCATGACGTTGCGGGAAAAGGCCAGGGCGAAAAGCGGCTCGATGCCCGACGAGCAGCCGGCAATGATGGACAGGGTGCCGGTCGGGGCGATGGTGGTGGTGGTGGCGTTGCGGTAGGGGCCGAGGTTGCGCTTGCCGAAGACGGAATCGGCATAGGCCGGGAAGGGGCCGCGTTCGGCGGCCAGGCTCTTGGAGGCGGAACGGGCCTCGGCCAGGATTGTCTCCATGACCTTTTCGGCCAGGGACAGGGCCTCGGTGCTGTCGTAGGGGATATGCAGCAGGTAGAGCAGATCGGCGAATCCCATGAGGCCGAGCCCAATCTTGCGGTTGGCGTGGACCATCTCGGTGATCTGGTCCAGGGGATAGCGCGAGGCGTCTATGACGTTGTCCAGGAAACGCACGGCCAGGTGCACGGTTTCGGTCAGCCCTTTCCAGTCGATGCCGTCCTCGGCCTCGGGGTCGAAAAAGACG
Organism: Solidesulfovibrio sp. C21; assembly: GCF_047785625.1. Classification (NCBI taxonomy): domain Bacteria; kingdom Pseudomonadati; phylum Thermodesulfobacteriota; class Desulfovibrionia; order Desulfovibrionales; family Desulfovibrionaceae; genus Solidesulfovibrio; species Solidesulfovibrio sp. C21. The sequence continues at coordinate 15,639 of NZ_JBLODY010000064.1, read as the reverse complement.
GAGAGGTTGATGGAGCCGAGGTTGCAGGCCTCGTAGGGCAGAAGCGGCTGTTCGCCGCAGGGATTGGTCGACTCGATCTCGCCCAGGGCCGGGGTGGGGTTGTCGCGGTTGATGCGGTCGATGAAGACGATGCCGGGATCGCCGGATTCCCAGGCCTTGCGCACGAGCAGGGAAAAGACCTCGGCCGCGCTCTGTTTGCCGGCCACGCTCTTGTCCCGGGGATCGATCAGGTCGTAGTCCTCGCCCTTTTCCACGGCCTGCATGAAGCGTTCGGTCAGGGCCACGGAGATGTTGAAATTCTGGAGCTCGTTTTCGCGCTCCTTGCAGGTGATAAATTCCAGGATGTCGGGGTGGTCAATGCGCAGTATGCCCATGTTGGCCCCGCGCCTCGTGCCGCCCTGTTTGACCTGCTCGGTTGCGGTATTGAAGATGCGCATGAACGAGACCGGCCCCGAGGCCACGCCGCCGGTCGAGCCGACGCGGCTTTTTTTCGGGCGCAGCCTGGAGAAGGAAAAGCCCGTGCCGCCGCCGGATTTATGGATGAGCGCCGCGAATTTCACGGCGTCGAAGATTTCCTCCATGGAGTCGCCGACCGGCAGCACGAAGCAGGCGGCGAGCTGCCCGAGCGGCGCGCCGGCGTTCATGAGCGTCGGGGAATTGGGCAGAAAGCGCATCCCCGCCATGAGGTCGTAGAATTTGCGGGCCAGGGCCTCGGGGGTGAACGGCGACTTTTCGTAGTTCGCCTCCACGGCGGCTATGGCCGAGGCCACGCGCCAGAAAAGGCCCCGGGCGTCCTCTATGGGCGTGCCGTCGGGGCCTTTTTGCAGATAGCGTTTGGCCAGGACCACCTGGGCGTTGGGATTTACGGCGGCTTCGGGCAGATCGGCGGGTATGGGCAGGGTAGTCATAGGCGGCGAATCCTCGGGTACAGGGTCAAAAAAAGCGTAGCCGCAAAAAGCGGCTCGACGAAAAAAAACAATATATTTAAGGCGGCTACAAAATAGATTTGGCGTCGGAAGGACGCTCCCCCACTGCTCGGGAACCTACACCAGCTTGCAAGGAAAGAAAACCTTCGCCCGGGGGAAGCCCCACCCGGAGGAGGCGCAAACGCCGCGCACCCCACAGCCCCGGCCGGGAGCCAAAACCGGCGCACACAGCCCCAATGCCGCCCCGGGAGGTGGGACGCCCCCAACGGAAACGACGCCCGGGCGCGGCATCCCGTCTTACAGCCCGAGATTGAACTCGGCGAGGATCTCCTTGTTTTCCAGCAACTCGCCGCGAATATAGTTATAGACGTTCATTCCATGCACGGTTTGCAAAAAAAGCGGCCTGGTTTCTATCTGGGCCACGGGAGCCACCTCGTATATGGCCGGGTGGTCGACCCAGAACACGGTGTGCGGCGGCTTGTTGCGCTCCAGCAGGCTGACGAAGGCGTTGGTCAGGTCGAAAAAGTCATAGAGGGCGCCATGGTTGAACTGGAGACCGTTGGGGAAATTAATGTACAGCTCGGGCGGCGGCGGATCCTGCGCGGCCAGCATGGTCGTGACGACGTTGTGGAGCACGGCGACGAACCTGTTGGACAAGGCGTCGTCGTTGTCCAGCCTGGTGGTCAGGCAGTATTCATATTCCTCGAATGTCTCCGTGATATAGCGACGCACCCGGGGCATGATCGACGGGAAATCGTTGCAAAAAAGTGGCACGAAATTCTTGTATTTTTGCAGTGAGGCGACAATGCGCTTGAACTTCGCCGGCGTCTGCTCGTCAAATAGGACAAGCCAGGTGAAGTCCTGGCATTCCTGCCCCGCGACGGAGGGGAGACAAAACGTGCTGAAGAGCTCGAAGCGTTCGGCGAGCCAGGCGTCGCTCAAACGGAAATCATAGGGCGTCGGATTGATATGGACATTGAAACGGGTGATGATGCAATGCTTGAAGCTCATGACGTATAACGATGCCCGTCAAATGGTTCCCTGACGAAGTTCCGCCACCGCGATCAAAAAATCGCCTCCGCGACCGAAAAACAAACACATCGCGCCCCGCAGTGCAATCAGGCAGGGGGGCACGCTCCCCTGCCTGATTGCACGGGAAAGCCTAGTGTGGCGTTCTCTAAAAAATATGACAATATTTTTTAGAGAAAAAATAATTATTTAAATATATTACTCCAAAAATTCGTATGCACGAATTTCGAGAACGCGACACTAGCAGACCTCCCCGTAGGTCAGCCGCTCGGCATACTCCGCCTGCTTGCCCTTGTTCCACATGGACACCGGCCGGTAGTAGCCCACGATGCGCGTGAACACTTCCGACGGCGCGCCGCATTCCGGGCACTCGAAATGCTCGCCCTTGATGTACCCGTGGGTCTTGCACACCGAAAACGTGGGCGTGATCGACAGGTACGGGATCTTGGTCATGGTGAACGCCTTGATGATAAAGGACTTGAGCGCCTCGGTGTCGGCCACGGCCTCGCCAAGGTAGGTGTGGAACACCGTGCCGCCGGTATAAAGCGGCTGAAGCTTGTTCTGGTGCTCCAGGGCGTAGAAGACGTCGCGCGAGAGCCCGACGGGCAGCGTCGTCGAATTGGTGTAATACGGCGTGCCGTTGCCCGAGGCCTTGATGTCGGCGTAAAGTGCCTTGTCGATCTTGGCCAGGCGATAGCTCGTGCCCTCGGCCGGGGTGGCCTCGAGGTTGTAGAGGTTCCCGGTCTCCTCTTGGAACCGCGACGTCAGCTGGCGCAGGTGCCCCAGCACCCGGGTCATCATGCGCAGGCCGGCGTCGGTCTCGATGCCCTTGCCGAGCAGGTTCAGGCAGGCCTCGTGGCCGCCGATCAACCCGATGGTCGAGAAATGGCCCTTGAAGCCGTTTTTCAGGTAGCGCCGCGTCCAGGGGAAAAGCCCGCGCTCCAGGTTGTCGCTGATCATCTTGCGCTTGAATTCCAGCGCGTCCCTGGCCAACTCGGCATACTCCTGCACGAGGTCCAGGAAATCCTCCTCGCCCTGGGCCAGGAAGGCCAGCTTGGGGAGATTGAGCGTCACCACGCCGATGGACCCGGTCAGGTCGCCGGCCCCGAAAAGCCCGCCCACCTTGTTGCGCAACTGGCGCAGGTCCATCTGCAACCGGCAGCACATGGAACGCACGTCCTCGGGCGACAGGTCGGAATTGATGAAGTTCTGGAAATAGGGCGCGCCGTACTTGGCCGTCAGTTCCAGAAGCAGGGTGCCGATCTCGGAATCCCAGGGGAAATCGGCCGTGATGTTGTAGGTCGGGATGGGAAACGAGAAAATCCGGCCGTGGTAGTCGCCCTCGGCCATGACCTCCAGAAAGGCCCGGTTGATCATCTCCATTTCCGCCCGGAAATCGCCGTAGATGGCGTCGCGCATCTCGCCGCCGACAATGACCGCCTCCTTGGCCAGATGCCTGGGCGGGGCCAGGTCGAAGGTCAGGTTGGTGAAAGGACTCTGCCCGCCCCAGCGCGAGGTGGTGTTGAGGTTGAAGACGAACTTCTGCATGGCCTGCTTGACTTCGCGGTAGGTGAGCCCGTCCTCGCGGATGAAGGGGGCGAGGTAAGTGTCGACGTTGTTGAAAGCCTGGGCCCCGGCCCACTCGTTTTGCAGCGTGCCCAGAAAATTGACCATCTGGCCCAAGGCCGCGTCGAAATGCCTGGCCGGACCGGCGCAGGAGCGCCCGGGCAGATTGAAGCCCTCAAGGAGCAGGTCGCGAAGGCTCCAGCCGGCGCAGTAGCCGGCCAGACCGAACGACAGGTCGTGGATGTGGAAATAGCCGTGGTCGTGGGCCTCGCGCGCTTCCTGGGGATACTTGCCGAGGGCGTAGCGGGCCTGGACCGTGCCGGAGAGGTGCAGCATGAGCCCCTGGAAGGAGTGCGTCATGTTGGCGTTTTCCGCCACCCGCCAGTCGGTCTTGGAAATATAGTTGTCGATGACCTCGGCGATGTCGAGAAAGGCGGCCTTTTGTTCGCGCAGCTCCCGGCGCTTTTCGCGGTACACGATGTAGCGGCGGGCCACGCCGAAAAGCCGCGACTCCATGAGCACCTGCTCCACGGCGTCCTGCACGGCCTCCTGCTCGGGAACGTCGACGCCCTCGAGCTTGGCCTCGACCTTATGGGCAAGCCGCGTGGACAGCAGCGGGTCCTGGATGCCGCTGGCCTTGAGGGCTTTTAAAATCGCCTGGGCGATGCGTTGGGTCGACCACGTTTCCAGACATCCGTCGCGCTTTCGAATCTGCTTGGGCATGCCCCTCCTCCTCCCTTTTCAGTCTTGGCTTGCGAAACGCCTGCACGGTGAGCGTGAACCCCGACGGCAGGGCCTCCCTGATCTCCCTGACGTCGTCCCCGGTCAGCTCCGGAACCTGGGTGGTGCGAAAGGCGAAGCGGTCCGGATGCCGCAACGCCAGGGAAAAGACCTCGCCAAGACGGTCGGCCGCCTCTTCCGGGGTCACGGCCCCTCCCGTGACCAGGCCGTACTTGGCGTAAGGCGCCTTGACGTCCACGGAAAACCGCGCCCCGGGCAGCCGGCCAAGGACCTCGGCCAGCACGTCCGGCCGCATGCCGTTGGAATCGATCTTGACGGCCGGGCCGCAGGCGGCCAGCTCGGCGGCGAAATCGGCCAGGCCGGGCACCAGGGTCGGCTCGCCGCCGGTGACGACAAAGCCGTCGAGCCATTTGGCATGGGAATCGGCGAAACGGCGCACCGAAGCGGCATCGAGGGGCGTCTTCCCCTCGCTGCCCCAGGCGAGCCCGGCGTTGTGGCAGTACGGACAGCGCAGGTTGCAGCCGCCGAAAAAAAACACGGCGCTTAAACGCCCCGGCCAATCACACAGGGACATGGGCTCGATGCCTCGCACGAGCCCCCAGGCTTGAGAGACCTTCATTGTATAACAATACCAGTAGGATATAGATGAAGTGACAGCCCGGTCGCTCCCCAACGACCCGGGCGAAAGGCTCCCCTGACACCCCCGAAAATCGCTATTCGTCATACCCCGCACCGGCCCGATTGCAAGCGCAAGTTTTCCCCAGCCGCCTGGGGGAAACCCCAACGTGCCGCCATGGCGGACGATCCCCGGCGGTTTTTTTTCAGGCAGCCATGGCCGTCCCGCCATCGGGCCGATCGAGCATGACGGGCATGATCATAAACGGCAGTCCCAACCGGTAAAGCTGGCGTTGCAGGGTGAAAACCACGTAGTTGTGGAGCAGCCGGGTGAGGAAGGTCTCCTTCTCGAAAACGATCTGGCCGCCGAAGAAAATGGCCTTGGGAAAGCGTTCGCGAAGCGACGGGGCCAGGTCGAGGATCTCCTGGACGATGTCCGTGCCCACGGCCCAATGGGCCTCGGCGTGGTAGCCCCGCTCCCGCATGAGCCCGACGTAGGTTTGCAGGTCATGCTCCATGCCGACCTTGAGCCGCGCCAGTTCGGCCGCACCCTTGAAAACCGCCGCGTCCACCACGCCGATCTGCACGAAGACGAAGTTGGCGATGTCCTTGCCGAAAAGCCGGACCACGGACAGCAGGGTGTGGATGCCGAGCCCGTTGAAGCCGTTGACGAAGATGACGGCCGTCGGGGCGCGCAGGTCCGGCTCGGCCCCGGAGGCGGGATTGTCCGGGATGGGCGGGGTGTAGGGGTTATTGGGGTCCACCACGGCGCGCAGCACGTCGAGCTTGCGGATTTTGGCCCCCACCCGGTTGTAATGGCGGCGGATTCCCCAGGCGGCGGCGGCCAGGACGCCGGTGATGAGCAGCGTCACCCAGCCGCCCTCGAAAAACTTCACCCAGGTGACCATGACCAGGATGAAGGCCGTGAGCAAAAGCCCCAGGCCGTTTAAAAAGAGCCCCTTTTTCCAGGGAGCGCGCTGGCCGCGCACCTGCCACCAGTGGCGCACCATGCCGAGCTGGGACAGGACGAAGGTGATGAAGACGTTGATGCTGTAGAGCACGATGAGCAGATCCACCGAGCCGTGGGAGACGAGCATGAGGACAAGCGCGCCCGCGCCCATGAGCAAAATGCCGTTCTGGGTGACGAGCCGGTCGGAAAGCAGGGCGAACCGGGCCGGCAGCCAGCGGTCGATGGCCATGTTGGACAGCACGCGCGGGCCGTCGACGAAACCGGCCTGGGCGGCGACGAACAGCAGCAGCGCCTCGGAAACGAGGGTCACGAGCACGAAGCCGCCGCCGAACGTCGGGCCCCAGCCGGCGGTCACGGCCCCGAACAGCACGGCGTTGAGCGTCTTGCCTTCCTGGGGGCGCACCTCGAAGAGCAGATAGCAGGCGATGATGCCGATCACGGTCAGGGCCAGGGACAGGGCCATGTAGAGCATGGTCCGCTTTCCGGTCTTCTCCCGGGGCTCACGCAGGATGGGCAGGCCGTTGGACACGGCCTCGATGCCGGTATAGGTGCCGGCGCCCATGCTGTAGGCGTGGAGCACCAAAAGAAACATGCCCATGAGCCCCAGTTCCCTGTCGGCCGTGGCCACGTCCTGGGTCATGCGCGCGGCCACGGCCGGCATGGCCCCGGCGTGGGAGAAGATGCCGTAGCCGAGGGCCACGGCGTGGGTGACCACGAAGAGCATGAAGATGGGCACCAGGGCCATGACCGATTCCTTGACCCCGCGAAGGTTCAGCAGAATCAGCAGCACGACGCCGCAAACCGCCGCCTCCAGGCGGTAGGGCAGCCAGGCGGCGGGCAAAAAGCTGAAGACGGCGTCCGCGCCGCTGGCCACGGACAAGGTGATGGTCAGCACGTAGTCTATAAGCAGCGCACTGCCCGAGACCATGCCTACCGTCGGGGAAAGCAGTTTGCTCGCCACGATGTAGCCGCCGCCGCCGGTGGGGAACAGCTCGATGATCTGGGAATAGGCGGCGCTTATCACGCCGATGGTCAGCGCCGTGCCAAGGGCCACGAACACGGCCAGAAAGGTGTGGTCGCCAAGGGCCAGATAGGCTTCGGCCGGGCCGTAGCAGGACGAGGACAGTCCGTCCGCGCCGAGTCCCACCCAGGCGAAAAAGGCGATCAGCGACAGTTTGTGGAAAATCGACTGGTCGGCCAGGTTGATGGAATCGCCGATAACGGCGCGGCGGACGCGATGCGCCAGTGAGGCATTCTTGTGCGTGGACATGGGGTATATCCTTGCGCGATGGCAGGGAAAGGGAAGGAAACCGCTGCGGACGGTCCCTCAATCGGGGACCGAGGCTCCCAGCGCCGACGCCACGGCCGGAGGGAAGCGCAGCACGAAACGCGCAAGGGAATGCGGCAAGGCCCAACGGGCCTGGCGGGCGGACTGGCGCGGCGGCATGGGCATCCCTCCGGACGACCGGTTGCGGGAACCCGACGCGCGCAATGCGGTGGCGGGGGTCCCCCTTCGACGTCTACGAGGTTAGCTGACGGGCTCGGGCCGAAGAGGTTGCCCTACGCCTTGCGGCGATGCGCCCCGGGAAGTGGTTCCCCCGCTCCCGCCTTGGGGCGGGACTCGACGTGGCAGGCGTGGTAACGCCACGGCCCGTCCGCGTCAATATGCTTGCCAAGCGGTTTCAGGCGGACAGCAGTCCGTTGTCGGCCAGGAACTGTGCCGCACTGCGGGGGTAGGTCAGCATCTTGTGCACAAACACGCGGTCGAAGTCCTCGTCGCGCCAGGCGGGTTTGCCTTCCTGCTGCAGGATGGAGCTGATGAGGCAGATGAAATTGGCGCGCTGTTCCCGCAATTTCAGCAAGGCGCGCAGGCGGATTTCCTGGGGTGGAATCTTCAGGGCGATCAGCTCGGCCACGGCCGCCGCAATGGCCTCGGGAGAGGGCGCCGCCACACGGCTGATCTCCGGGTCCAAAAAATACGCCCGTCCCCCCTTGCTCGGTGTGGATACCACGGGCAGGCCGCACAGCATGTACTCCGTCGTGGAATAGTTCCCCCCTTCCATGGGCGACAGGCAAAGGCCCACCCGGGCGCGATTGTAGGCCCGGCAGGTCTCCTCCGGAGAAAGAAAACGATAGGCATCGGTGGCCGGGTCATGGTTGAGCGTCGCCATGCCCGGCATCATGGCGCGCAGTCGCTGGAGATAGGCCCTCTGCTGCCTCGGCTTTTCCCTGGGCAGAAAATACAGCAATCCCCAGGAAGGGATATTCCGGGCCAGTTCATGGCGTTTGAACTTCTCCAGGCGTGCTGTATAGACCGCATCGAGATCCTTGGGCACGCCGGGCAGGCAGTGAAAAAGGCGCTCATCCAAAAACGCGTTGTGATGGCAAAAAAAAGCCAACATCCCGTGTTGTTCGAGAATGCGGTTCTCTTCCTGGTCGTTCGTCAAAAAGAAATATTGGTGCTGCGGGTAGCACTGCCGCATGATGTTGTAGGCTTTGCGCGTAACGCACAAGAGGCTGGCATCGAAGTAGGACCACCAGTTGCCCAAAATAAAATAGACCCTGCGATCGGCCAGAAAGGGGGCGAGCATGGTCGCCGGGGCCATGGGATTCCCATAGGCGATGATGATGATGGGGTCGCGGCTTATGCAATGACAGCGCAAGCAATCCTGGATGGTGACCGGGCCTTGCGGCTGCAACGGGCTCTGCATGATCGGAAGACCTCCGTGCCATGGCGGTGGCCGCCAAAATACACGTCCCCCGCCGGTGCGGCAATCCTGCCAAGCCCGTTGCCCCCCGGCCGGGCCTCGGCTACTCTCGACCCATGAACCGCCCCGGCTTTTCCTTTCTGGCCTGTCCCGACCCGGAGATCATTCGTGACCGCGTGGATCGCCTGTTGGCCGAATCCGGCTCCGGGTTCACCAAGATGGTCTTCTGGGGCGACGAGGAGCTTGGCGACCCGTTCTGGAGCGCGCTTACCGTGGCCAGCCTCTTTTCCGGCCGCCGGGCCCTGGTGCTGCGCCGGGCCGAGGCCTGCCCGGCCGAATTCTGGCCCAAGCTGGCCTCGACGCTTCGCGGCTTCAACGACGCGGTCTGGCCGTTTTTCTGCCTGGAAGGGCCTTTCGACCGCAAGGGGCCGAAGTATCCCAAGGGGCTTGTCGGCCAACCCTATTTCAAGGTGGCCGAAAAAAAGAAATGGCTTTTCGTCTCGCCGGGGCTTTCCCGCCGGGACATGGGGCCGCGTCTTTCCGACTGGGCGGGGAGCCGGAAGCTGGCTTTCGAGCCGGGGGTGGCCGAGGCCCTCGCCGCCGCCTTGCCCCTGGACCTCGCCCGGGCCGACAACGAACTGGCCAAGCTGGAGCTGGCCCTTGGCGACCGCACGGTCCTCACCATGGCCGACGTTTGCCAGGTCGGCGGTCACGAGGGCATGGACGGATTCGCCTTTCTCGACGCCCTGGCCAGCGGGCGCGACCCGTCCGCCGTGTGGCGGGAGATCGGGGAAAAGCAGCTGGCCGGCGCGGATATGGTCTTTCCCTTCCTGGGCCTGCTGCTCTACGAAGCCAGGATCATGTGGCGCATCGCGGCGGGCGAGGCCGGCGACGTGCGCCTGCCGTCCTTTGTCCTGCAAAAAAAGCAGGCCATGGCCCGTCGCCTGGGCGCGGTCGGTCTGGCCCGCATTTTCGAGGCGGCTTTTGCCGCCGAATCCGGCATCAAATCCGGGGCCAGAAGGCCGGAACAAGCCATGGAATACCTGACCGCCGAACTTTTCCGCCTTTTCGGCGGCAATGCCCGGCAAACACGTCCGCTTTCGTCATGACCACCCATTTTCACCCCGCCCTTCCCACCCATTCTGCCGTGAAACGTCCCCCCCTATCGTCAAAACGCCTTGCCCAGGCCGCATACTATGCTTACTAAGAAGGAAACGCCGCACTATCTGGGTCACCGTCGCCGCCTCAAGGACCGGCTCGTCAGCGATCCCAAGGCCCTGGCGGACTACGAGGTGCTGGAGCTCATCCTTGGCTATGTCAACGTGCGCCGCGACAACAAGCCTCTGGCCAAGGAGTTGCTCTCCCGCTTCGGCAGCCTGCGCGGCACGCTTTTGGCCCGGATGGAGGAATTGCGCGACGTGCCGGGGTTCGGTCCCGGGGCCGAGGAGTTCGTCACCTTGTGGCGCGAGGCCTGGGCCCGGTTCCACGAACAGCCGGCGCGCGACAGGGTGGTGCTCAACGCGCCCGATATCGTGGCCGAAATGGCCCGGGCCCGGATCGGAGCCAAGGAGCGCGAGGAGTTCTGGATGGCGCTTGTGGACACCAAAAACCGGCTTATCGGCTGGGAGCAGGTGAGCAAAGGCACCGTGGACCAGGCGGCGGTCTACCCGCGCGAGGTCTTAAGCGTGGCCCTGCGCCACAAGGCCAGCGGCATGATCCTCGTGCACAACCATCCAAGCGGCGATCCCCGGCCTTCGGTCGAGGACGTGGAGTTCACCCGGCGCATCAAGAGCGCGGCCCGGGAAATCGACCTGCGGCTGCTCGACCATCTGGTGGTCACGGAGAGCCGTTTTTTCAGTTTCCAGGCCGAAGGCATGGTCTGACGGCCAAGGAGGAAATCATGACACCTAGTCTGCATGCCACCGTGTCCGGCAAGGTTCAGGGCGTGTATTTTCGGGCCTGGGTGTTCGACCAGGCCAAGAGCCTGGGGCTCACCGGCTGGGTGCGCAATCTGCGCGACGGCCAGGTGGAAATCCTGGCCCAGGGCGAAGCAGCCGCGCTTGACGCCCTGAGGCAACGCCTGCCCGGCGGCTCGCCCCTGTCCCTGGTGGAGTCGGTCGAGGCCGATATGATCGACTACGACAAGGCCTACAACGCCTTCGAGATCCGAGGCTAGGCCGGTACGACCCGTCTTTTTCCAAGCGTCACCCCTTCCGGCGGCCCGCGCGCCGGAAGATCACATAGGAGCAAGGCATATCATGGACAACGAATTCGATCCGACCAAGACCGTCGCCCCCCCGACGCCGGGCGAAGGCGACGCGCCCGACGGCAGCGAAGCCCCGGTCGCCAGCGAGTCCGAGGAGAAGAACCTGCCCGACATCCCGGCCGAACTGCCGGTTTTGCCCGTGCGCGACATCGTGGTCTTCAACTACATGATCCTGCCGCTGTTCGTCGGCCGGGACAAGTCCATCCAGGCCGTGGACGCGGCCATAAACGGCTCCCGCTACATCCTCATCCTGACCCAGAAGGACGAAAAAGTGGACGAGCCGGGCGCCGACGACCTCTACCGCGTGGGCACGGTGGGCATGATCATGCGCATGCTCAAGATGCCCGACGGCCGGCTCAAGGTGCTGGTCCAGGGGCTGACCCGGGCCAAGGTGACGGAATTCGTCTCCTCGGACCCCTTCCACCTGGCCAAGATAGAGGTGCTCGGCGAGCGCGACACCAAGGAAGTGACCCTGGAGCAGGAGGCCATGATGCGGGCCGCCAGGGAGCAAAGCGAAAAGATCCTGTCGCTGCGGGGCATGCCCACGGCCGACATCATGGCGGTGCTCAACAGCGTCAACGAGCCCGGCCGGCTGGCCGACCTCGTGGCCTCCAACCTGCGCATGCGGGTGGAGGAGGCCCAGCGCCTGCTCGAATGCGAGGACCCCATCGAACGCCTGCGGCTGGTCAACGAGCAGCTGGTCAAGGAGGCCGAGGTGGCGGCCATGCAGGCCAAGATCCAGAACATGGCCAAGGAAGGCATGGACAAGGCCCAGAAGGACTTCTTTTTGCGCGAGCAGATGAAGGCCATCCGCCGCGAGCTCGGCGAGGCCGGCGAGGAGTCCGACGAGCTTGAGGAGCTCAAAGGCGCCCTGGACAAGGCCGGCATGCCCAAGGAGGTCAAAAAGGAGGCGGACAAGCAGTTCAAGCGCCTCGCCTCCATGCACCCCGATTCCTCCGAGTCCGGGGTCATCCGCACCTACCTCGACTGGCTGGTGGACCTGCCCTGGAAGAAGATGTCCAAGGACCGCCTCGACATCAAGGAAGCCAAGCACATCCTGGACGAGGACCACTTCGACCTGGAAAAGGTCAAGGAGCGCATCCTGGAGTACCTGTCCGTGCGCAAGCTCAACCCGGGCATGAAGGGACCCATCCTGTGCTTCGTCGGTCCCCCGGGCGTGGGCAAGACCTCCCTTGGCCGGTCCATCGCCCGGGCGCTCGGGCGCAAGTTCGTGCGCATGTCCCTTGGCGGCATGCGCGACGAGGCCGAGATTCGCGGCCACCGGCGCACGTATATCGGCTCCATGCCGGGCCGCGTGGTCCAGAGCATCAAGCAGGCCGGCACGCGAAACCCGGTCATCATGCTCGACGAAATCGACAAGGTGGGTTCCGATTTCCGGGGCGACCCCTCCTCGGCGCTGCTCGAGGTGCTGGACCCGGAACAGAACAACACCTTCCAGGACCATTACCTGAACGTCCCCTTCGACCTGTCCAAGGTGATGTTCATCTGCACGGCCAACATCCTGGACACCATCCCGGGACCGCTTTTGGACCGCATGGAGCTGATCCAGCTGCCGGGCTACACCGAACAGGAGAAGGTCAAGATCGCCAGGCGTTACATCCTGCCGCGCCAGATCAAGGAAAACGGCCTGGAGCCGGGCGACATGACCATCTCGGACAAGGTGGTGGCGCGGGTCATCCGCGACTACACCCGCGAGGCGGGGCTTCGAAACCTCGAACGCGAGATCGGGTCCGTGGCCCGAAAGCTCGCCCGCAAAAAGGCCGAAGGCGAAAACCCGCCCTTCAGGGTGACCGTCACCTCGCTGGAAAAGCTGCTCGGCCCGGCGCGGTTCATGGACGACGAGCGCGAGATGGAGCTGCCGCCGGGCGTGGCCGTGGGGCTCGCCTGGACGCCGGTCGGCGGAGCGATCCTGCATATCGAGGCGGCGACGCTGCCCGGCAAGGGCGGCCTGCAGCTGACGGGCAAGCTTGGCGACGTGATGAAGGAATCGGCCCAGGCGGCGCTGACCTACGCCAAGTCCAAGGCCAAGGACCTGGGCATCGATCCCGAGATATTCGAGAAAAACGATATCCACATCCACGTCCCGGCCGGAGCCACGCCAAAGGACGGCCCGTCCGCTGGCGTCACGTTGGTCACGGCGCTGATCTCGGCGCTCACCAACACGCCGGTGTGCAACGACGTGGCCATGACCGGCGAGATCACGTTGCGCGGCCGGGTGCTGCCGGTCGGCGGCATCAAGGAGAAGGTCCTGGCGGCGGTCGCCGCCGGCATGAAGCGGGTCATTTTGCCGGCCCAGAACATGAAGGACCTGCGCGACATCCCGCGCGACCTGCGCAGCAAGATCAAGGTGCTCCCGGTGGAGCGCATCGACGAGGTCTGGCCGCTGGCCTGCGCCGTCGAGGCGCCGGATGCGGATGCGAAAATAGATGCCGCCAAGTAACTCTTGCCAGGCAGAGCAGGACAACAAAGGCCGGGGCTTTTGCTCCGGCCTTTGTTTATCGCGCTCCTCCTTGCACCCGTCTGCCGGCGCATGCGTTTTTACGCATAACCAATTGACTCAACTATGTTTTTAGAATAACTTTTTCGGGACCGCATCGGCCAGTGCGACGGCCGCAAGGTGTGGCCTTTCCGGAAAAACGCGACGTTTCGCCGCTCGTCCTCAACCCTGCCAGGGGAGGTAGGCCATGCGCATCGGCATCACCCCGAAAATCGTCGTTCTCGTCGTTTCCTCCGTCATCATCGCCAGCATCGCCGTGTTCGTCTCCGGGCGCATCGCCTTCGAGCGCGGTTTCACCAAGGAATACGACCAGACCATCGAAGCATTCAAAAACGTCGGCGCGGACAGCATCCTCACGCTGCGCACGCAGTTGCGGACCCTGGCCAAGACCCAGGCCGTGCGGCCGAACGTCATTGCCGGCATAAGCGGCGGCGATGTTTCCCTGCTCTCCCGGCTGGCCCGGGACCTCGTCGCGGCCGGACAGGTCAAGGCCGTCCTTTTTACCAATGCCGCCGGCACGGTGCTTAGCGCCGTCGGGGCCGTCGAAGGCCTGCCCGAAGCCCTGGCCAAGCGCGACGCCAAGCTGCGGGGCGGCGAGGAAACGATCGGATTCGCGCCTGTGGGCGAAAAGCGCCTGCCCCTTGTGGCCACGGCCCCGGTTCGCAAGGACGGCGCCCTCGTCGGCAACGTCGGCGTGGTGGCGGAACCGGCGGCGGACAATGTCTGGGTCGACCACATGCGAAAGACGCTCGGCGTCGAGGCCACCATCTTTTCCGGGGTGACCCGCATCTCCTCGACCATCATGGACGGCGGGCACCGGGTCATCGGCACCACCACCACCGACGCCCAGGTCAACAGGGAGGTCCTCGGGGAGGGCAAACCCGTCTTCCGCGAGCTGACCCTTTTCGGCCGGCCCTTCGTGTCCGTCTACTGGCCCCTTACGGACGCGGACGGCAGACCCGTCGGCATCGGGTTCGTGGGCAAGGGGATGAACGAACTGGCGGCCGCCCTGGCGGCGGTCAACAGATCCGCCGGGCTTGCCGCCGGGGCGGTGGTACTCGTGCTGGCCGGACTGGGTTTCTTCTTTTCCCGGCGCTTCACCCGTCCCATCCAGGCCTTGGCCGCCTTTTCCGGCGCGGTGGCGGCCGGACAGCTCGACGCGGAGCTGACCATCGTCCAAAACGACGAGGTGGGCGATCTGTCCAAGGCGCTCCACAGCATGGTGGGCACGCTTCGGACCAAGATCGGCGAGGCCGAGGCGGCCACGCAAACGGCCAGGGAGGAATCGGACAAGGCCCGGTCCGCCCAGACGGCTGCCGAGCAAGCCCGACACAAGGGCGAGGCGGCCAGACGCGAGGGAATTCTTCATGCGGCGGCGCGCCTGGGCGAGGTCGTGACAATAGTGGAACGCGCCACGGACGCCCTGCGCGGCCGCATTGAACAGTCGCGCCAGGGCTCGGACGTCCAGTCCCAACGCGTTGGCGAGACGGCCACGGCCATGGAAGAGATGAACGCCACGGTCCTCGAAGTGGCCCAAAACGCCTCCCAGGCTGCCGCAACGGCCGACCAGACCAAGGGAAAAGCCGAAGGCGGCGCGGGGATCGTTTCCGAAGCCGTGGACCGCATCGCGGCGGTACGGGACCAGACGCTGACCCTCAAGCACGATATGGGGCAGCTCGGCGAACAGGCCCAGGGCATCGGGGCCATTATCGGGGTGATCAACGACATCGCCGACCAGACGAACCTGCTGGCCCTCAATGCCGCCATCGAGGCGGCCCGGGCCGGCGAGGCCGGACGCGGCTTCGCCGTGGTGGCCGATGAGGTGCGAAAGCTCGCGGAAAAGACCATGAGCGCCACCAAGGAGGTCAGCGAGGCCATCCACGGCATCCAACAAGGCACGCGCACCAACGTGGACAATATGGAGCGCGCGGTGGCGGATACCGCCGAGGCCACGACCAAGGCCCAGGAATCGGGGGAAGCGCTCACCGCCATCGTCTCCCTGGTGGAAGCCGTCGCGGACCAGGTGCGCGCCATCGCCACGGCAACAGAGGAGCAGTCCTCGGCCACGGAGGAGATCAACCGCTCCATCGTCGAGGTCAACGCCATCTCGTCCGAAACGAGCCAGTCCATGACCGAGGCGGAAAAGGCCGTCAGCGAACTAGCCGAGCAGGCGACCGCCCTGGTGGAACTGATCGAATCCATGCAGCGCGAAGCCGCCGGCGAGGCCGCGGCTGCGCTGCCGGTGTAGGAAGCCGGGGGGAACCCTTTCTGTAGAAAGGGTTCCCCCCGGCTTCCTACAC
>NZ_JBLODY010000063.1:0-24363 GCF_047785625.1 Solidesulfovibrio sp. C21 | reverse complement strand
AGGGGAATGGGCGGGGGGAACCCCTTTTTCCAAAAAAGGGGTTCCCCCCGCCCATTCCCCTGCTTCCCCTCAAAAAAACGTCTTGACGGGTCAGGGTGGATTCTCTAAATAGGAATCAACAGCAACTAGGAATAAAAACTATGTCGATCGAAACCCTCAAGCAACTCTTCGCCAAAAGCGGCCTGAAGTTTACCAACCAGAGATATCTGGTATACAAGGCCATGGCGGAGGCCAAGGACCATCCGTCGGCCGAGACGGTGTGGCGGCGGGTGCGCGTCGAGGCCCCGGCCATATCCCTCGACACCGTCTACCGGACCCTGGCTTCGTTCGAGGCGCGCGGGCTGGTGACGCGGGTCCCGGGCAGGGGGGAGGAGGGGCGCTTCGACGGCGATGTGACGCCGCATCACCACCTGGTGTGCTTGTGCTGCGGGTCCATCGAGGATTTTTCCATGCCCGGCGCCGGGCTGGACGACCTGCCCGAGTCGGTTGCCGATTGGGGGCAGGCGCGTGATGCCCAGGTGCTGGTGCGCGGCGTGTGCCGCAAGTGTCTGTGCCAGATGCAACCTGTCAAAACCGAATCCTCTAAAAGGAGAACGTAACGATGAGTAAGACCCTCGAAGATCTCAAGGAAGCTTTTGCCGGCGAATCCCAGGCCAACCGCAAGTACCTCGCCTACGCCGCCCAGGCCGAGAAGGAAGGGCATATCGGCGTGGCCAAGCTGTTCAAGGCCGCTGCCGCCGCCGAAACCGTCCACGCCCACACCCATCTGCGCAACATGGACGGCATCGGCGACACTGCCGCCAATCTGAAGGACGCCATTGCCGGCGAAACCCATGAGTTCAAGAGCATGTATCCGGGCATGATCGAGGACGCCAAGGCCGAGGGCAACAAGGCTGCCGAACGCGGCTTTACCTTCGCCAACGCCGTCGAGGAAGTGCATGCCAAGCTGTACGCCGACGCGGCCAAGGACGTGGCCGGCTTCCCGGATCAGGACTGGTACGTCTGCTCCGTGTGCGGCTACACCGTTGCCGGCTCCGTGCCGGACAAGTGCCCGGTCTGCCAGGCCCTGGCCAAGGCTTTTTTCAAGGTCGACTGAGGAAGAACCGGGGGGAAACCTTTCTGTAGAAAGGTTTCCCCCCGGACCCCCTTTCCCAAGACTTTCGATAGAAGGTTGTGGTCTGTGTAATCTATTGGAAAGTTTAGGAAGGGGAGAGCGCGAGAGGGGAGAACCCTTTGTAAAGGGTTTCCCCTCTCGCATCATCCTATCTTCTAAAGGAGCACCCCATGGCTGCGCCGGAAGAAATGTGGCAGTGCCAGACCACCAATTGCGGCTACATTTACAATCCCGACAAGGGCGATCGCAAGGGCAAGATCCCGGCCGGAACCAGGTTCGAGGATTTGCCGGACGATTGGAAATGCCCGGTCTGCGGCGCGGGGAAGAAGTGTTTTCGGCCTCTGGCCGGCCCCGGGTCGACCAAGGGTGTGGAGTGTCCCGTCTGAGGACGGGGTGGTCCGTCTGGGGCCGCCCGGAAGCGGCGATCGAGCCCTCCGAAAGGGGGGCTTTTTATTTGGAGTTGAGCGGTGGGGTCGATCCGCACGCGTTGCCCAGGTTGCGGTCGTTGAGCACGTGGCTGTAATCCTCGGCGTAAAGCGACAGCATCACCATGGCGAACCCCAGCACCAGCGGGCCGTAGAGGATGCCGAGCGCCCCGAAGAACTTGATGCCGCCGATAATGGCCAGAAACACCCAGAAAGTGGACATCTTGGACCGGTTGCGCATGAGGATCGGCCGGATGATCGAATCGATGCTGGAGACCACCAACGCGCCCCAGGCGATGAGAAAAACGCCCCATTGCCACTGGCCGGTCACGATGAGGTACACGGATACGGGCAGCCAGATGATGGCCGTGCCGACCACCGGGATAAGCGAGGCGAACCCCATCATGCAGCCCCAGAAAAAAGGCTGGATGCCGACGATGAAGAGCCCGAGGCCGCCGGCCGCCCCCTGGGCCAGGGCGATGAGGAACGCGCCGAGGATGACCGACTTGGCCACGTCGTCGAGCTGGCGGAAAATCCGGTCCTCCTGGTCCGTGGACAGGGGGAGCAGGTAGCGCACCCGCGCGAGCATGGCCTCGCCGTCGCGGATCAGGAAAAACAGCACGAAGATGAGGATGACGAAGTTCATCGTCAGGACGAAGACGTTGCCGATGATGGTCGTGCCGCTGTTGAGCAGAATCTGGCCGGCATTCTTGGAGATGGACAGCAGATCGGCCCGAAGCGCCAGTTTCTTCACGTCCAGGAGCGGCATATGCTTCTGTACCCAGTCCAGATAGGGCGCCACGGCCTCGTGGGTGAAAAACGCGTTGAAGTCCATCGTGGAAAGATGGGCCTGCAGGGCGTTGACCGACTGAACCCCCTGGGTCACGAGCGCGCCCAGGAAGAAAAAGACCGGAATGATGAGGCAGGTGAAGATGAGGCCCGTGGTGACAAGCGCCGACACCGTGGGCCGTTTGCCGCAAAGGGCGTCGATGCGGCGATGCACCGGCCGGAAAAGCGCCGACAGGACCACGCCGATGATCAGGATATCGAGAAAGGGCCGCAACACGATATACGCCAAGTACAAGGCGGCGGCCAGTATGATGAGCAAAAAGGCGGAGTAGAAAATCCGGCGTTCCTGGTTCATGGTCGTGGCTTTATCAAACGGGCGGATGCGGCGGCAAGGGGCAAAGGGGCCGCGAGGGCGCCGCATTGCGAATTGTCGCCGGTTTGTCGTATAGGACGCCGGGTATGATCCTTTTTCCTTTGCGGCGTTTTTCCCGTGGCGGCCGGTCATGAGAGGCGGCGTTCCCCGCAAGCCCATGGCCGATGGGGCGTTGCCTTCTCCCCGGCGGCCGCTTCTGTGGCCGCGCCCGGGCCTGCGCGACCTCACTGCCGATCTGCCGACCGAAAACGGCTGGCCGGTCACGGAAATCCGGGCCAGGGACTGGACGTACGTGCTGACCGCGCGCGGCATTCCCCATACGCTGAGGCGCCAGGACGGGGTCTGGCGGCTTTACGTGCCCCGTCGCCGGGCCGAGGAGGCCCTGGCCGAAATCCGGGCCTATCTGGACGAGCGGGAAAACGTCGTGTTGCCCGATCCCGAAGCGGAGCCGTCGCGGCCTTCGGCGACCTGGCCCGTTTTGGCCGTCATGGGCGTGACGGCGGGGTTTTGGGGCCTTTTGCTTGGCGATGCCACGCTTTTTGGCCGGCGCATCCCTTGGAAGGAGATCGGCGGCGGCAATACTGCGGCCATGCTGGCCGGCCAGTGGTGGCGCGCCGCAACGGCCCTGTGTCTGCACGCCGATCCGGCCCATCTTTTCGGCAATGTCGCCTGCGCCGCGCTTTTTTTGAGCTTTCTGTGCCGGGAGACGGGGCTGGGGCTGGGACTCGCCCTGACGGTTGCGGCCGGGATCGGCGGCAATGTGCTCAAGGTCTGCATCCAGGGACCGGGGCTCTATTTTCTGGGCGCTTCGACAGCGGTTTTCGGGGCGCTGGGGGCCCTTGGCGGCATGCGGCTGGCCTGCCCCCCGCATCCCAGGCTCTCGGTGCGTCGCTTCGTCGCGGCCGGCGCGGTGCTGATGTTGCTCGCCATGCT
Source organism: Solidesulfovibrio sp. C21 (assembly GCF_047785625.1). Classification (NCBI taxonomy): domain Bacteria; kingdom Pseudomonadati; phylum Thermodesulfobacteriota; class Desulfovibrionia; order Desulfovibrionales; family Desulfovibrionaceae; genus Solidesulfovibrio; species Solidesulfovibrio sp. C21. The sequence goes on along the minus strand of NZ_JBLODY010000063.1, from coordinate 20,729 downwards.
CGGGGCCGGCTCCGAGGATACCGGCGCGGTGGATCTGGCCGGCCATCTGTTCGGTTTTGCCTCCGGGGCGGTCCTGGGACTTGTTGCCGGATGGGCGCTGCGGCACGGGGGACGGCCTGGTCCGGCCGCTCAGACGCTTTTCGGTCTGGCGGCGGCCGGGGCGTTTTGCGCCGCCTGGGGGCTGGCTGTGGCGTCGCTTGCGGGGTGAGCCCGAGGAAGGCTTTGCCTTGGACGCCATTTTCGGATAATCCCTCGCACTGCCCATGGTCGCGTCGCCGGCGGCCGGGGCGGATATGTCGCCTTGGGGGTAGGGAAGCCATGAGTCTAAACGGCCTCGTTTTCGAGGGAGAGGAAATTCTGTACCGGACCGGCAAGCACTGGGTTGTGCTGGCCAAGGCCGTGCTGCTTTTCGTGGTGGCGCTCGTCATCTGGTCGAGCGGCCCGACCCTGCTATCCCTGGCCCAATTCAAGGTCCCCGACGAACTTGAAAAATTCCTGCCCAAGATCATCACCGTGGCGGTCTGGCTCGTACGCTACGTCTTTTTCATCCTCTTCACGCTTCTCGCCCTGGTGCGGCTTTTCTCCTTTTTCACGCTGCGGGTGGGGGTCACGGACCGGCGGCTTGTGTGTGACGACGCCCTGTTTGGCTCCTTTTCCCTGGACATCGGCAAGGTCGAGTCGGTCAAGTGCGAGCCGGGGCTTTTCGGCGGACTTCTCGGCTACGGCAAGGTCATTCTCACCGCCTCGAGCAGCCAGCGGCTGGTGCTGACCAACATCCGCCGCCCCCATACCCTCGAGCAGGAACTTTTCGCCGCCAAATAACATCGGGACAGGGTTTTCCCCGCATCCCCTTGCCACGCGCACCCCGCCCTGCCGCCGCCCCCCACCGCCATGTATCTCTACCGCAGACCCATCAAGCAATACGGCATCCTCTTCAAGCTGCTGGCGGTCTATATCGGGATCATGGTCGTGGCCTATTTCACCACCTCCACGCTGCTGATCTACATCAAGGAATCCGTCAACATCTCCCGGGACATCGTCAAGGTCCGCATCGAGGTCTTAAGTATCTCCCAGCGGCTGGTCGACAGTCTGCTGGCCATGGAAGAGAACCAGAAGAAGTACGAGATCCTGCATTCCGACGAATACAAGAAAAACTTTCTCAATGCGCTCAACGAGTACAAGAATGCCATCTGGAGCATCCTGTGGTTTCGCTACGAGGGCTTTTCCGCCTGGGAGGAGCTGCATGCCGAGTTCCGCGAGGCATTCCCCGACCTGGCCCAGGGCAAGGAACTGGCCGGCGAGCCCTGGATCGACCAGGAGAAGCTCAACAAATGGATGCGCATCGTGGTCAGCGCCCGGCAGGACAACGAGCGGGTGCTGGAATCGGGCATGCGGGAGCTTTTCCGCATCGGCGAGGTGGCGTCCAATCGCGGCGTCACCGGCCTTGCCATCTCCATCGCCGTGGGACTGCTCGGCATCCTGTACCTCACCTATTCCTTGAGCCGTTCCCTGCGTGAGCTGCGTCGGGGCATTCGGGCCTACACCCGCGACGGGCGTCTCGAGCCCATCCGCGTGTTGTCCAGGGACGAGCTGGGCGAACTCGGGGCGGCCTTTAACGATATGACCGTGCGCCTCAAGGAAGAAGAGCGCATGCGCACGGACTTCATCGACATGGTCAGCCACGAGATCCGGACGCCGCTGACGTCCATCCGCGAATCGGTCAACCTCATGCGCGAACGGGTGCTCGGCGACGTCAACGAGCGCCAGAAACGCTTTCTCGACATCGCCAGCGACGAGCTCCAACGCATTTCCGTCATGCTGACGAGCCTGCTCAAGGTCTCGAGCATGGCCTCGCAAATCGTGGATCTGTCGCCGGCGACCTTCAATCCCGAGGAACTGGTCCGGGAAACCCTGGAAAAAGCCGCGCCGGCGGCGGAAGCCAAGCACATCCGCTTGACGGCGCGCGTAGGCCGCGACATCGTGTCCGTGATCGGCGATCGGGAGCTTTTGGGACAGGCGCTTTACAACCTGATCGGCAACGCGGTGAAGTTTTCGCCGCCCGAGCGCACGGTGCTGGTGGGGCTGGAGATGGCCGACGGCGGCCACAAGCTCCTTTTGAGCATAACGGACGAAGGCCCGGGCATTCCCGAAGAGGAACAGCCCCACGTCTTCAGTAAATATTACCGGGGCGCGCGCACCAAGCGCACGACCGACGGCATCGGGCTTGGCCTGTCCATCGCCAAGACCATCGTCGAAGCCCACGGCGGCAACATCTGGCTGTCGAGCCTGTCCGGCAAAGGCTGCACGTTTTACTTTACAATCCCTGTCGAGGGGACAACAAGCTGATATGGTCCACCACGCGACTTCCCTGTTCGGAAAGAACCTCGCTTGCGCGCTTTGCACCCTGGTGTTTTGCGCCGCCGTCGGCTGCGCCAAGAAGCCACCCGTTTCCGTCGCCCCGGCGCCGCCGATAGCGACGGCTCATGCGGCGTCCACCTCCCCGGCCTGCGAACCCGATCACAATACCCTGTATGACCAGGGGGTGTGCGCCTACGACGAAGGCAAACTGCGCTATGCCATGGCCCTGTGGCGCGAGGCGTGCACGGTCGAAACGGATCGGACCGTGCGCCTGCGTTCCCAGTTCGCGTTGGGGGCGGTCCGGCTGGCCCAGGCCGCCAACGACACCGAGTACGCCGCGGCCCTCGATCTGCTCGACGCCTGGGCCAAGGCCTCGCCTCCCGGCGGCAGCGGCGAGGACCTGCGATTTCTGCTGCCGGCCCTGCATACGCTGCGACCGGCCTCCGCGCTCAAGGAGCAAAAGGCCGCCCTGGACAAGGAATGCGCCAAGAAGCTGGCCGACCGCGAGGCCCAGGTGCGCAAGAGCCTCCAGCAGCAGGTCCGGGCCCTGGAAACCATCCACCAGCAGATTCAGGAAAAGAAAAAGGGCCTGAGCAATTTCTGATGCCCGCCGCCGTGGCCGCGAGCACGCAATGCCAATGAAAAATGCCCCGGAACCGCGCAAGATCATCCTGGCCGTGGATGACGACCCCCATATCCTGGAGGTGCTGGAGGTCCGCCTGGTCTCGGCCGGTTACGACGTGGTCACGGCCCAGGACGGGGCCGAGGCCCTGGAGATACTTTCCTCGCGGCCCGTGCGTCTGCTCATCTCCGATATCCGCATGCCCGGCATGGACGGCATGCGCCTCCAGGAAGAGATGGTGCGCCGGGGCCTGAGACTCCCCATCATCTTTCTCACCGCCCACGGCAGTATTCCCGGCGCGGTCGAGGCCATCAAGCACGGGGCCGTGGATTACCTGACCAAGCCCTTTGACGGCCAGGAGCTGCTTTCGCGCGTGGCCGAGGTCTTCGCCAAGTTCGGAGGCGGCGAGAACCCGCTGCCGTCGGCCATGGCCGAGTCCGGGCTCGTGGGCAAAAGTACGGCCATGCGCGATCTGGCCGCGCTTATCGAGCGTGTGGCCTCCCGCGACGTCAACGTGCTCGTGCTTGGCGAGTCCGGCACCGGCAAGGAGCTTGTCGCCAACTGCATTCACCGCAGGAGCCTGCGCAAGACCGGGCCGCTGGTGACGGTCGACTGCGGCTCCACGCCGGCTGGGCTGCTTGAATCCGAGCTTTTCGGCCACGTCAAGGGCTCGTTCACCCATGCCGTCAAGGACAAGAAGGGGCTCATCGAGCAGGCCGACAAAGGGACGCTTTTCCTTGACGAAATCGGCAACATCTCCAACGAGATGCAGCTGCGGCTGCTGCGGTTTCTGGAAAACCACAGGATACGCCGCATCGGCGACGTGCGGGAAATCCAGGTGGACTGCCGGGTCATCGCCGCCACCAACGCCGACATTTTCGAGCAGGTCTCCCAGGGCGTTTTTCGTGAGGACCTGCTGTATCGCCTCAAGGTGGTGACCATCAATGTGCCGGCGCTGCGGGAGCGGCGCGAGGACATCCCCGTCCTGGCCGAGCATTTCATCCGCCAGTTCTGCGCCGCCCAGGGCATGCCGATCGTGACCGTGCCGGCCGAGACCATGGCCTACCTGACCGCCTATCCCTGGCCGGGCAACGTGCGCCAGTTGCGAAACGCCCTGGAGGCCGGCGTGGTCCTGTGCACGGACGGGGTGCTCGCCTCGGAAGATCTCCAACTGCCGCTCGCCGGCAAGGGGCCGCGCCGTCCGGCCGAAGGCGAGGAGCCGCTGTCGCTCGACGCCAGCGAGAAGGCGGCCATCGTGCGGGCCCTGGAGCAGGCCAACTGGGTCCAGAAGGCCGCCGCGCCGCTTCTCGGCGTCAGCCGCCGGGCGCTCAACTACAAAATCCAGAAATACGGCATCGAGATTCCCAAAAAGCGCACCAAAAAATAAAGGTGCCGTCACCCGCACGACACTTGATGGCCTTGGCAACGCTCCGGCTTTCTGTCAAGAATCGAAATTAACCTTTTTGTATTTCGGGAAAAAACAGGAACGGGCCGGCCTTGCCCGCCCATGGACGGTCGATGCGGCACACGCACGGTATTTCCTCTTCCCTTGCGCCCGGTCGGGCGAAGATCGCCAGACAGGTCGTGTTGCCGTTTCGCAAGGCGCTCGAAATAAGCGTTAAAAACATCCGCGTCCGTTTTTTGCGTTCCATGGTCACGGTAGTGAGCCTCGTTTTGGCCGTGGCCTTTTTAAGCTTCATCCTTACCGGCTCCGAGATTGCTTCCGGCATGTTGCGCGCCGGAAAACCCGGCTTTCGCGCCGCGCTCATCGACGCCGGCTATGACCTGCCCGCCGTGGCGCCGCCGCCGGCCCTGGCCGCCGCCGAGGCCGAGAGCCTCGGGGCCAGCCCCAAGGAGCGCTGGATCGTCATGCTGTCGCTTCTGGTGTGCACGGTGGGCATCGTCAACGCCCAGCTCATGGCCGTGACCGAGCGGTTCCGGGAAATCGGCACCATGAAGTGCCTGGGCGCGCTTGACCGCTTCATCCTGCGGCTTTTTTTGCTCGAAGCCGGCATGCAGGGGCTGGCCGGCTCGTTTGTCGGCGCATTGGTCGGCATCCTGGGCGCGCTTTTGGTGGGCCTTGTCCGCTACGGCCTGTCCGGGACGGCGGCGACCTCCGTGGCCGGCCTTGGCCGGGTCCTTGCCGTGTCCATCGCGGTGGGCGCGGGCCTGAGCCTTCTTGGCGTGGTGTACCCGGCCATCGTGGCCGCCCGGATGCGGCCCGTCGAGGCCATGCGGGCCCAGGAATGACGTTCGGACGCGGTTTCCGGACCTAGCAGAAATCGGGAGACGGCGCGGCATGGCCGAGGCGCACAATATCGTCCGCGTGGCCGGGGTGGCCAAGACCTTCACCATGGGCGCCCAGGAGGTCACGGCCCTTCGCGGCGTGGACCTGACCATACGGGCCGGCGAATACCTGTCCATCATGGGGCCCTCGGGCTCGGGCAAGTCCACGCTTTTCAACATGATCGGCGGCCTGGACAAGCCGAGCTCCGGCAAGGTGTTCATCGACGAGGTGGATATCGCCCAGCTCGACGCCTACGAGCTGGCCTGGCTTCGAAACCGCAAGATCGGCTACATCTTCCAGACCTTCAACCTCATCCAGGTCATGACGGCGCTGGAAAACGTCACCCTGCCCATGACCTTTGCCGGCGTGCCCCAGGACGAGGCCACGGAAAAGGGCCTGGAGCTTTTGGGACTGGTGGGGCTTCGCGATCGCCACGCCCACAGGCCCCAGGAGCTTTCCGGCGGCCAGCAGCAGCGGGTGGCCATCGCCCGGTCCCTGGCCAACACCCCGTCCATCATCCTGGCCGACGAACCCACCGGCAACCTGGACCTCACCACCGGCGAAGAGATCATCGCACTTTTGAAGCGCCTGAGCAGCGAGCGGGGCGTTACGGTCATCTCGGCCACCCACGACTACAAGATGCTCAATGTTTCCGACCGGGTTGTCTGGATTCGCGACGGCCGTATCGACAAGATCGAGGAACGCGACCAGCTCAATATTTCCGTGGGAACCATCGGGACCAGAGAGGACTGAGGGGCCATGGCGCAGGCCCTATCGCAAAAAAGCCGGGCAGTCGGGCGGCTGGCCGTCCGGGCGGCGCTTGTCGTGTGCCTGCTGTGTGTCGTCGCAAACGCCTGGGCCAGACCGGCCCGGAAGCTCGCCAAGGCCGATCCGCGCGCCGCAGCCATGGCCGGGGCCTGGCTTGCCGCGCCGCTAGATGGCGGTTCCCTGGAACGCGGCGTCACCCTCGCCCTGGCCGGGCTTGGCGATCGCGAAACGGGTTCGGCCGGCTGCGCGCTCGCGGCCGACGCCCTGGAGGCCTTTTTCAAGGGCCTTGGCGTCGGCGAAGTGGAGCGGCTGGCCTACCGCCTGCCCGTGGTGGCCCATTCCCCGGTCTCGCTGGCCGTTGCCGGCGGTGGGCAAGCCCCCATCGCCCCCTTGGCGCTCAATGCCCTGTCCCCCGGGACCGTGCCGCCACACGGCCTGACCGGCCCCGTTCTTTACGCCGGCAAGGGGGCCTACCGCGATTTCGACGGCAAGATTCCGGCCGGGGCCATCGTGCTCATGGATCTTGATTCGGGCCGCAACTGGCAGGCCGCCGCCCAGCTCGACGCCAGGGCCGTGGTCTATGTCGACGACAGCCCCGCCGACGATCCGGCCGATGCCGGCATGTTCAAGGACAAATTCGAGCTGACCCCGGTGCGGTTTCCACGCTTTCTGTTATCCGCCGCCACGGCCCGGGAGCTGTTCGGGGATTATACGAAGCTGACCGGCGATCCGGCCGGGCCGGTGGCGACCCTTGCCGGCCAGGCCGTCTGGCGTCCGGCCGTGGCCCATGACGTCATGCTGCTTTTCCCCGGCACGGACCCGTCCCTTGCCGGCGAACTGCTCGTGGTCGAGGCTCCCTACGATGCCGCCGCTTTCGCCCCGGGCCATGCCCCGGGCGCGGACGAAGCCGGCTCCGTGGCGACGCTTTTGCGTCTGGCCAGAACCCTGGCCGCCGCGCCGCCGGCCCGGCCGACCCTGCTCGTGGCCACCTCCGGCCATGCCCAGGCCTTGGTCGGGCTGCGGGAATTTTATGCCGCCCTGCGGACCAAGGGCAAATATCTGCGCGGCAGGCTCAAGGACCTCAAGCATTCCATTAAGGAAGACAAGGCCACGCTGGCGGCTCTTGCCGCCTTGGAACAGGCCGGCCCGGCCGCGTTGACCTCCATCGCGCCAAAGCCCGGGACAACGGCCAAGGACGAGGCCGGCGAGGATCGCACAAGGGTGTACAAGGCCTTGCTCGAGACCCTCAAAGACGAGGTGGACGGCTTAAGCACGCAGCTTATGCGCCTGCGCCTGGCGCCGGGGCAGAAGGACGCGGCGGCCATCGACGCTTTGGCAAAAAAGCGGGCCGGATTGCGCAAGCTTTTGTGGCGCGAGGAATATTCCGGGCTGACCGAGGCCGAGGCGGCTTCCATGCTCGCCCTGATCCCCGCCACCCGGGAGCGGCTTGGCGTCGGCATGGCTTCGGCCGAAACCGAAGCGGGGTGCGTGGCCAGCGCCCGGGCGTTGCGGCGGCTGGTCGGCGAAAAGGACATCCTGGCCCAGGTTTCGCTCTATCTGTCCAGCCATGGCGAGGGTGTGGGCAGCTTTGCCCAGGGGTTCGCCTTCGAGGTCAAGCCCGGGGTCAAGCCCACCCAGGCCTACGGCCGCATCAACCGTTCCCTGGCCAAGGCGGCGGCCGCCGCGGCCAAGGTTCAGGCGCTCCCGGCCGACTACTATCGCGACGGCATGCGCGACGACCGCGAACAGCCCTGGCAGGGGCTGTTGCCCGACCGGCCGCCCCTTGGCGGCGAGATCGGCAATATCGCCGGCGTGCTCGGCGTGACGCTGGCCACCGTCGGCGACGCGCGCCTGGCCTGGGGGACGCCCGGGGATACGCCGGGCCGCGTCGACGAGGCTTCGCTCGCGCGCCAGTCGCGCTTCGTCACGGACACGGTCGCGGCCATGGCCGCCCCGGATTTCGCCGTTGGCGACAAACGGCCGCGAAACGTCTTTTCCACGCTCACCGGCCGGGTCAACTTCATCCGCCAGGGCGAACTGTTCCCCGAACGGCCGGCTCCGGACACCGTCCTTTGCGTCTACCAGGGCAAGACGCGGTTTTACGCCATGACCGACACCCGGGGCGGCTTTCTGGTCAGCGGGTTGGCCAACAAGAAATACGTCCTGGACAAGGCCGTCATCGAGGGCTTCCGCTTCGATCCGGACACCGGCGCGGCCATGTGGGCCATCGACAAAAAGCAGACCGGCAAGGAGGCGTATCGGGTCAAGATGAACCGCAACGCCATGGAGACCGATCTGATCATGTTCGCCTGCGAGCAGACGACGCTTTTTTCGGCCTTCGATCCGCGTTCGTTTCGCTATTTCACCCGCATCGACCTGCTGGACGCCAGGCGCGAGGCGCCGCCGCTACGCATGTGGTTCAGCCGTCTGGACACCCTCGATTCCACCTTGCTTTCCATCTTCCTCGAGCCGGGCACGCCCTTCAAATGCATCCTGTCCGACACCGTTCTGGCCCGCAAGCTGATCCTTCTAAACGCCAGCCCCCAAAACCCCACCGGCTCCGGCTACCTGATCGACTCCTGGCCGCTTTTGCCCGCGACCGAAATGCTCGGGGCCAGGGATATGTGGGAGCTGCTCGGCCCACGCGTCAAGAATCTCGAGAACCACGGCGTGGTCAGCGAACGCATCCGCGAGCTGGAGGCCAAGGGGCGAAACCTTTACGACAAGGCCGTGGCCGCCGGCAGGGACAGGCGCTACGACGCCATGATCGCCGATGCCCGGGCCAGCTGGGGACTTGCCGTCCGCGTCTACAACGATGTGGAAAAGACCCAGCGCGACGTGCTGCTGGGCGTCCTCTTCTATATCGCGCTTTTCATTCCCTTCGCCTACTGCGTGGAGCGGGTGGTCTTCAACTACGCCGACATCCACAAGCGTATCGCCGCGTTTCTGGCCATCCTGGCCGCCGTCATCGCCGTGGTCTATCAGGTGCACCCGGCTTTTGCCCTGACCTACAGCCCGTTGGTCGTCATTCTGGCCTTTTTCATCCTTGGCCTGTCGGTCATGGTGGGGCTTATCATCTTCATGCGCTTCGAGCGCGAGATGACCTCCCTGCAACGCCGGGCCTCCCATGCCAGCTCGCCGGAAATAGGCGGCATGCGCGCCTTTGCCGCCGCCTTCGTGATCGGGGTGAGCAACCTGCGCCGCCGCAAGGTCCGCACCGCGCTCACCTGCCTGACGCTGGTCATCCTGACCTTTACCATCATGAGTTTTACCAGCGTCAAATCCACCCGGGACGAGGGTGCGGTCCTTTATGCCGAGCACGCCCCGTATCACGGCGTGCTGCTCAAAAACGTGGGCTGGCGGTCGCTCCCCCCGGAGGCCCTCTCCGTGGTGCGCGACGCCTATGGCCGGGATGATGTCGTCGCGCCCCTGGCCTGGCTGGAGCTGCCGGAAAAGACCCTTTCCCCGGCCACTTCCATCCGTACCGGCAAGGCTGTCGAAACGGTCCAGGGGCTCATCGGCCTGTCCCCGGCCGAAGGGCAGGCCGGGCGGATGCGCGGCGTCTTGACGGCGGGGCGGTGGTTCGAGCCGGGACAGCGCGACGCCATTATCCTGCCCGTGCCCATGGCCGCGCGTCTTGGCGTCGGCCCGGGCGACACGGTGACGCTTTTCGGACGCCCCTTTACCGTGGCCGGCCTTTTCGACAGGAACGCCCTGGATACGCGCGTGGACCTGGACGGCGAATCGCTGACCCCGGTGGTCTATCCCTCCGAGGCCTCGGTCGAGGTGTCCGAAGCCGAAAAGGAGGCCGCCGAATCGGGCGATGACGTCAGGACCATGCAAAGCCGTTACCAGCATGTGGATGACGACCTGACCGCCATCATCCCCTACGATACGCTCATGGGCCTTGGCGGGCAGCTCAAGTCCATCCTGGTCGCGCCGCGAAACGCCGTTCTGGCTCTGGCCAAGACCCAGGCCGATGACGGTTCCGCCCTGGCCATGAAACTGGCCGACCGATTCGGGCTGACGGTTTTTTCCGGTCAGGACGGCGGCGTCTACCTCTACCATGCCGGCGATTCCCTGGGCTATGCCGGGGTGCCCAACATCCTTATCCCGCTGGTCATTTCCGTTCTCATCGTGCTCAATACCATGATCGGGGCGGTCTTTGAGCGCAAACGCGAAATCGGGGTCTATACCGCCGTGGGCCTGGCCCCGTCCCATGTCTCCTTTCTCTTTATCGCCGAGGCCCTGGCCTTTGCCGTCATCAGTGTGGTGCTGGGGTACCTGCTGGCCCAGGTCTGCGCCGGGCTGCTTTCGGGCACGCCCCTTTGGGCCGGCATGACCGCCAACTATTCCTCCATGGCCGGGGTGGCGGCTATGGGGCTGGTCATCGGCGTGGTGCTGCTCTCGGTCATCTATCCCTCCCGCGTGGCCGGCCAGATCGCCATCCCCGACGTCAACCGCTCCTGGACCCTGCCCACTCCCGTGGACGGAATTATCCGAACCCGGCTGCCGTTTCTGGTGCGTGTGCGCGAGCAGGAGTGCGCCGGCGGGTTTCTCTTCGATTACTACCAGACCCACCAGGACGTTTCCCACGGGCTCTTCGCCACGGCCGACGTGCACTGTCTGTTCGATTGCCCCTGGGAGGTCCCGGGCGCGTCGCCGCATCCCCGGGAGCATCATGCGGCCTTTTGGGAGCTTTCCTCCTGCATGAGCCTGACCGGCACGGTGTGGCTCGCGCCCTTTGATTTCGGCATCAAGCAGGAGGTGACCATTCTTTTCGTCCCGTCCACCGATACGCCGGGGTATTTGGAAATCGACGTCGAGTTGTCGCGGCTGGCTGGCGAGGCGGGCATGTGGAAGCGGCTCAACAAGGGTTTTGTCAACGATTTGCGCAAGCAGCTGCTCGTGTGGCGCTCCCTGGAGGAATCGGTGCGCACATCTTATGAGGACAAGGTGTTCACGCAGTTTCGGGCACAGTTGCGCCGGGCGGCCAACTCCAAGGAGGGGGCGTGAAAGCGGCCGGGGCGATACGCGCGCGGGCTGTTGTCCTGGGGCTGGTCCTGGGCCTTGGCGTATGCGCCGTCACGCCGCTCAATAACCTCTATTACGGCGCAACGCCCCTGGGTGGCGGCCATTTCCCCCTGGCCCCGTTTTTCGTGCTGGCCTGGCTCACCGTTCTGGCGGCGGTGCTTGGCCGGCTTTTTCGCGGCAAGGCCGTGCTGACCGGCACCGACCTCATGATCGTGTGGATGCTCATGGTCGTGGTGTCGGGCGTGGCCCACACCGGCCTTGCGCGCACCTTTTTCATCAACCTGACCGCGCCGCTCCATTTCGCCTCGGCCGGCAACCAGTGGAACACGGTGCTGCGACCGCTTCTGCCCGCCGGCTGGTATCCGGGCGACGACAAGACCGTGGAGACGCTCTATAACGGTCTGGCCGGCGGCTACACCATGAGCTGGACCCAGGTGCTGGCCGCCATTCCCTGGAAGGCCTGGGCCGGTCCCATCGCCACCTGGGGCGTTTTTATCGGGCTGTGCTTTTTCGTGATGCTGTGTCTGGCCAACCTCTTTTCCCGGCAGTGGATTTCCAACGAGCGCATGAATTTTCCGCTGCTGCGCGTGCCCGAGGCCCTGACCGGGGCCGTGGACTCCGGGGGACTGGCCGCCTTTTTGACCGACCGTTTCCTGCTGGCCGGGCTCCTTGTAAGCGTCCTTTTGCACACCATAAACGGCATCGGATTTTACGATCCCTCGGTGCCCCAAATTCCGACGCTTATCCTGGCCGGGCCGTATTTTCCCAAAACAGGGCTTTTTTCCGGCTTCACCAAGCTCAAGATCTACTTCTATCCGGCGTTTATCGGCTTCGCCTACCTGACCGCCCGCCAGATTTCCCTGAGCTTCTGGGTGTTTTTCCTGCTCGGCGGGCTTTTCTACGGCTTCCTTGACATCATCGGCCAGCAGGTGCCGTCCGCGGCCCTTGGCGTCACCTTCGGCCCGACGCTGACCATGCCCGAGGAAACCCAGATGATCGGGGCGTATGGCGTCTTTTTCCTCTTTCTGGTCTGGCTTGGGCGGGAGCATTTGTGGCTTACGGCCAAAAACGCGCTTCGTTTCCGTTTTGGCGGCACGGACGCGGCCGAGTGGGTGGGTGCGCCGCTTTCCTTGTGGGGCCTTTTTCTCGGCGGCGGGGCGCTCGTGGCCTGGAGCGTGTCCTTCGGGATGCCGCTTGGCCAGGCGGTGCTTCTTTTCGGGGCCTTTTTCATGGTCATGCTGGTGGCCAGCCGCATCATCTGCCAGGGCGGCATCGCCTACTTCACCCTGACCGCCGCGCCGACCGACGGGCTGCTGGCTTTTGGCGGCTCCGGAATTTTCAGCCACATGGGGCTGCTCATGGCCGCGGTCATGCAGAAGGTGCTGTTCGTCGACCTGCGCGAGTCGCTTTTGCCGTCGCTTTTCCACGCGGCCAAGGTGGGGGAGGGCAGGCGGCCCAAGTATCTCTATCTGGCCGGCATCGTCGTGGCCCTGGCCCTGGCCGTCGGCATATCGTTTGCCGCCATGCTGGCCGTGTGCCACAAATACGGGCTTCGCGACTTGCAGGTGGACTGGGAGACCCAGACCGTGACCACGGTCTATGAAAACGTGCAGCGCCTGATCGAGGCCCCGGCCAGGCCCAACACCACCACCATCGGCTTTACGCTCATGGGCGCGGCGGTGATGTTCGCCCTGGTCATCGCCTACCAGCGCTTCTACTGGTGGCCCATCCATCCCCTTGGCTACCTGACCATGTATTCCTCGGCCATGCGCATCATGTGGTTTTCCTTTTTCCTGGGCTGGTTGTGCAACCACCTGACGCTTCGCTATGGCGGCATCGCGCTCATGAAGCGGGTGCGGCTGCTTTTTATAGGCTTGATACTGGGCGATTTCCTGATGGGCGGCATCTTCGCCATTATCGGACTCTGGACCGGACAAAGTTATTTGGTTTTGCCGAACTAAGGGATGTTTTCAAACGTATCCCTGTAGGAATGCGGTATGGCTGTCTATCATCATGAGAAAATTTAGGAAGGGGAGAGCGCGAGAGGGGAGAACCCTTTTTAAAGGGTTTCCCCTCTCGCACAGTCCTTTCAATGTAAAAATGTTAGGACTCACTGATGTACGACGATAAGGAACTGGCCGAATACAGGGACCTGCTCCCGACCCCGACGCATTTCGAGGAAGGCTTCGACTGGAAGACCATTATCGGGGCGGTCTTCATCGGCTTCCTCATGATGCCGGGCAGCATGTATTTGCAGCTCGTCATCGGCACCGGCATCGGCCCGGCCGCGCGCTGGGTCACCATCATCCTCTTTGCCGAGATCGCCAAGCGCGCCTACACCGAACTCAAGCAGCAGGAGATTTTCCTGCTGTATTATATGGCCGGCGCGGCCATGGCCTCGCCCTTCCACGGCCTGCTCTGGAACCAGTACCTCGTGCAGTCCGACGCGGCCAAGATGCTGGGACTGACCGATCTTATCCCGGCCTGGGTGGCTCCGGGGCCGGATTCGCCGTCCCTGGCCGCCCGCACCTTTTTCCACCGCGACTGGCTGATGCCCATATTGCTCCTGGTCGGCTCGCAGATCATCCAGCGCATCGACCACTTCGGCCTGGGCTATGCGCTCTACCGCATCACCTCGGACGTCGAAAAACTGCCGTTTCCCATGGCCCCGGTCGGCGCGCTCGGCACCATGGCCCTGGCCGAATCCACCGAGGACCGCAAGACGGGCTGGAAGTGGCGGGTCTTTTCCATAGGCGGCATGATCGGCCTGGCCTTCGGCGCGGTCTATGTGCTGTTCCCGGTCGCCTCGGGGCTCATATTCACCGAACCCGTGCGCCTGATCCCCATTCCCTGGGCCGATTTCACCCGCAACACCGAGCAGTGGTTGCCGGCCGTGGCCACGGGCATACAGTTCGACCTGGGGCTGGTCTTCACCGGTATGGTGCTGCCGTTTTGGGCGGTCATCGGCGGACTGGTCGGGCTGCTTATTACCTTCGTGGGCAACCCCATCCTCTACCACCACGGCATCCTGCATCGCTGGCGGGAGGGCATGGGCACGGTGGAAACGGTTTTCGCCAACAATTTCGACTTTTACATGTCGTTCGGCATCGGGCTTGGCCTGGCCATCGGCGTCATCGGCGTGTGGCAGGTGGCCAAGTCGTTGCGCAAGGGCGGCATCGGCGGCGCGGCCTACAAGGCGCTTTTTTCCACCAACAAGGCGCGCGGCGACATCAACTTCTGGGTGTCCATCGGCATCTACGTCTTTTCGACCCTGTCCTACATCGGTATGTGCCTGTTTCTGGTGCCCCAGTTTCCCTGGCTTTTCTTCGTGCTCTACGGTTTCATCTACACCCCGGTCATCTCCTATATCACCGCCCGCATGGAGGGCGTGGCCGGCCAGTTCGTGAGCCTGCCGCTGGTGCGCGAGGCGAGCTTCATCGCCGGGGCCCGCTTTTTCGGCTACCACGGCATCGAGATCTGGTACGCGCCCATCCCCATCCACAACTATGGCAAGGCCACGGTCGATTTCCGCGAGATCGAGCTGACCGGCACCAGCCTTCGCGGCATCATCAAGGCCGAAATCGTGGTCTTTCCCGTGGTCATGGTGGCAAGCCTGCTCTTTTCGCAGTTCATCTGGCAGCTTGCGCCGATCCCCTCGGCAAGCTACCCCTATGCCCAGGAATTGTGGCATCTCCAGGCGCTTAACACCCTGCTCATGCAGACCTCGACTCTGGAGGGCAATTCGCTCTTTTTTCAGGCGTTAAACGGCTGGTATGTGACCGCCGGGCTTGGCCTTGGTCTTGTCACCTATCTCCTGCTCATGATCTTCGGGTTGCCGGTACTGCTCGTCTACGGCATCGTGCGGGGCCTGGGGCAAAGCGTGCCCCACGGCCTGATCCTCGAAGTCGTGGGGGCGCTTCTCGGCCGCTATTATTTCCTCAAGCGTTACGGGAAGAAATGGCGGCAGTACGCGCCGGTGCTTTTGGCGGGATTTTCCTGTGGCATGGGACTGATGGGCATGTTCGCCATGGGCGCGACCCTCATTCTCAAGTCGCTTGGCAAGCTGGCCTATTAACGGCCGGGGGGGGGGCGATGGAGTCCGACGTCACCATCCTTATCAGTCTGCTGCAAAGCGTCAGCGTCATCATGGTTCTGGCCTATGTGCTGACCAGGACGAGGCTTTTCGCCGCCGTGCTCGATGGCCGGCCGAAGCCGCGCGACCTGCTCGTGGTCATGGTCGTTTTCGGGCTTTTTTCCATCTACGGCACACTCTCCGGCATCCCCTTGCTCGGGTCGGTCATCAATATCCGCGACCTCGGCCCGGCGCTGGCCGGGCTTTTGGCCGGCCCCATGGCCGGGCTCGGGGCCGGTCTCATCGGCGGGGCCCATCGCTTCACCCTGGGCGGTCCCACCTGCTACGGCTGTACGCTGTCCACCGTGGTGGCCGGGTTCGTCGGTGGGCTCGTCCACCTGCGCCTGCACGGCAAACTGCCCACCACCGGACAGGCCGTGGTCCTGGCCCTGGCCATCGAGGGCTTCCACATGCTGGCCGGACTGGTCCTTGGCCAGCCCTATGACACGGCCATGATCGTGGTGCGCGCGGCCACCATCCCCATGCTCGTGTCCAATGCCGCCGGCATGGCGGTTTTCGTGTACATCGTGCGCAACGAGCTCAAGGCCCGCGACACCCGCCGCATCAAAGAGGCCATCGAGGGCGAGTTGCGCGTGGCCCGGGACATTCAAATGGGCATCGTGCCGAGGATCTTCCCGGCCTTTCCCGAGCGCCCGGAACTCGAACTTTTTGCGGTTCTCGATTCGGCCAAGGAAGTCGGGGGGGATTTCTACGATTATTATGCCCTGGATGAGAACCATATTTTCCTGGTCATCGGCGATGTCTCGGGCAAGGGGGTGCCGGCCTCGCTGGTCATGGCCGTCACCATGACACTTTTCAAGGCCTATGCCCGGCCCGAGCGCGACCCGGCGGAAGTGGCGGCCAAGGTCAACGACAAGCTGGCCGCCGGCAATGATTCCGGGCTGTTCGTCACCGCCTTTTGCGCCGTGCTCGACGTGCGCACGGGCGTGGTGCGCTACGCCAATGCCGGGCACAACCCGCCGCTTGTCCTGCGCGACAGGGGGCTGGCGGACAGTGTGGGATTCCTGCCACGGGGCGGGGGCCTGGTGCTCGGGGCCATGCCGGGCTACCCCTACCGCACCGGCACGCTGACCCTCTCCGCCGGGGATTCGCTGGTGCTCTATACCGACGGCGTGACCGAGGCCATGGACGTGTCGGATGCGCTTTTCGGGGAGGAACGGCTGTTTCGAGCCTGCCGGTTCGAACGCCACCGCGGACCGAAATACGTGGTGGACGCCTTGTTCGCGGCGGTACGCGCCTTTGCCGGGGCCGCGCCCCAGTCCGACGACATCACCATTTTGGCCGTGCGCTATCTGGCGAGCCCGGAGACGAATATCGCCCTTGACGCGGTTGCCGGTTCTGGAATATAAACTACGGTTTCGCGTTGGATGCTATGAGCCGGGCGCACAACTTCGGCCGGACCCTCCCTCTTGACTGGGCGTGAATACGTCTTACCAAGGGGACAGTCCGCGCCGGCCAAGGCGGCGTCCCGACCATCAAGCAAGGAGAACCGCATGGCGCGCATCACAGTTGAAGATTGCCTGGAAAAGATCAACAACCGCTTTCTCATCGTACAGATGGCCATTAAACGGGTGCATCAGTACCGGGAAGGCTACGAGCCGCTGATCGAGTGTAAAAACAAGGAAATCGTCACCGCCCTTCGGGAGATTGCCGCCGGCGAGGTGTTGCCGGCCGAACCCATCCATGAGGCCGGCGTGACGCTGCCTGAAACCGAATAGCTGGAAACAATGCCCCGGGATTATTACGAAGTGCTCGGCGTTGAACGAGACGCCGATGATGAGAGCATCAAGAAGGCCTATCGCCAGATGGCCTTCAAGTTCCACCCCGACCGCAACCCCGACGATCCCGAGGCCGAGTCCAAGTTCAAGGAAGCGGCCGAGGCCTACGAGGTGTTGCGCAACGCCGAGACCAGGGCCCGTTACGACCGCTTCGGCCATGAAGGGCTCGGCGGCAACGGGTTTGGCGGTTTCGGCTCGACCGACGATGTCTTCAGCGCCTTTTCCGACATCTTCGGGGAGTTTTTCGGGTTTGGCGGCGGCCGTTCCGCGCGCGGCCCCAGACCCCAGGCCGGCAACGACCTGCGCTATGACCTGACCGTGACCTTCCGCGACGCGGCCAAGGGCTCCGAGGTCACCCTCAAAATCCCCAAAAACGTCGAATGCCAGACCTGTGGCGGCACCGGGGCCGAACCCGGCACCTCGGCCGAGACCTGCAAGCAGTGCGGCGGCACGGGACAGGTGGTCCAGAGCCAGGGCTTTTTCCGCATCGCCGTGACCTGCCCGATCTGCCGGGGCGAGGGCAAGGTGATTACCTCGCCGTGCCGGCAGTGCAAGGGCAAGGGATACACACGGGAAGTCCGAGAACTCAAGGTGCGCGTGCCGGCGGGCGTGGACGACGGCAGCCGGCTACGCCTTCGCGGCGAGGGCGAGTTGGGCATGCACGGGGGGCCTCCGGGCGACCTGTACGTCATCCTGCACGTCGAGCCAGACAAGATTTTCGAGCGCGAAGGCCAGAATCTGGTGTTGCGCACCGAGATCAGCTTCGTCCAGGCCGCGCTTGGCCACAAGATCGAGGTGCCGACCCTTGACGGCTACGAGACCATGGACATCCCCAAAGGCACCCAGAGCGGCGAGGTCTTTTCCCTGCGCGGGCTGGGACTGCCCGTGCCCGGCACCAGCCGTAAGGGCGACCTGCTCGTCGAGGTGACCGTCGTTACCCCGAAGAGCCTGACCAAGAAACAGGAAGAACTTTTGCGCGAATTCGAGAAGCTCGACGAGCAAAAGCCCATGAAAAAGGTCAAGGATTTCTTCAAAAAGGCCAAGGAGGCCATGGGGAACTGACAATGGGTGGATTTCTCTCCCGGTTTTCGCCGCTGGCCCTTATCGGTGCGTTGCTGATGGGCGGTACGGCCCTGGCCGACCCCACCGAGGACTATCGTGACGGTGTGACCGCGGCCCGGGCCGGGCACATGGACGAAGCCATCACGGCCTTTAGCCATATCATCGACGGCGGCGCTTCGGGGCAGGCCGTGGAAACGAACAATCTGGCCAGCGTCTACAACCTGCGCGGCATGTGCCACGAGGCCAAAAACGAGACCGATCAGGCCCTGGCCGATTACTCCAAGGCCATCGAGATCGACCCCAAAATGGCCGAAGCCTACGGGAACCGGGCCATGCTCTACGCCAAGTTCGGCGACAAGGACAAGGCCAAGGCGGACGCTACGGCAGCCAAGCGCATCGACTACAAGGTCAAGGTCCCCAAGTTCGACTAGAAGCGCGTCACGTTACAAATACGCCGGTATTTTTTACGAAAACATTTTTTCGAGGATTGAACCAGGCTTGCCCATGAGCGAAGGCTTCACCCATATCGACGCCGAAGGCCGCACCCGCATGGTGGATGTCGGGGCCAAGTCCAAGACCCGTCGCCTAGCCATCGCCGGCGGCGAGGTCCGCCTTTCCCCCGAAACCATGCATCTGCTTTCCGACGCCGCCCTGCCCAAGGGCGACGCCCTGGCCACGGCCAAGATCGCCGGCATCCTGGCCGCCAAGCGTACCGCCGACCTCATCCCCCTGTGCCATCCACTGCCCCTGGCCTTTGCCGACGTCCGCTTCACCGTGGACGCAGCCGCCTGCATCGTGCGCATCGAAGCCGAAGCCTCCACCACGGCCGAAACAGGCGTGGAAATGGAAGCGCTCACCGCCGCATCCGTGGCGGCGCTGACCATCTACGACATGTGCAAGGCCGTGCAGAAGGACATCGTGCTCGGCGAAATCAAGCTGCTTTTCAAATCCGGCGGCAAGTCCGGGACCTACGTCTCGCCCGACTGGCCCGCCGGCCGCCCGTATCCCGTCGACTGAGTTTGCTTCCGGCGGCCAGGGGCTTTGCCCCTGGCCGCTGTCTTTTCCCCTTATACTTGTCCTACCACACCTGCCGGACCTTCACGCCGCGGGCGGCCATGCGGTCCTTGCATTCCTTGATCGTGTATTCGCCGTAGTGGACGATGGAGGCGATGAGCGCGGCGGTGGCTTTGCCTTTGGTCACGGCGTCGGCCATGTGGTCGGGATTTCCCGCGCCGCCGGAAGCGATGACCGGGATGGTGACGGCCTCGGCGATAAGGCGGGTGAGGTTCAGCTCGTAGCCGGTCTTGGCGCCGTCGGCGTCGATGGAGTTGCAGCAGATTTCGCCGGCGCCGAGGGATTCCACTTTCCTGGCCCAGGCGATGGCGTCGAGGCCCATGGGTTTGCGGCCGCCGTGAATGACGATCTCGTAGCCCGAGGGGATTTTTTCGGAGACCGGCACCTGTTTGACGTCCATGCCGACCACCACGCATTGGGAGCCGAAGGCGGCCGCGCCCTGGCTGATGATGTCGGGGTTTTTGACGGCCGCCGAGTTGACCGAGATTTTTTCCGCGCCGGCCAGAAGCACCGCGCGCATGTCCTCCACCGTGGAGATGCCGCCGCCCACGGAGAAGGGGATAAATATCTGGCTGGCTACCTTGTCCACGACGTCGAGCATGATGCCCCGGCCTTCGCTCGAAGCCGTGATGTCGTAGAAGACCAGTTCGTCGGCCCCGGCCTCGTAGTAGAGGCGGGCGGTTTCCACCGGGTCACCGATGTCCACGTTGCCTTTGAACTTGATGCCCTTTGTGAGCTTGCCGTCGCGAACGTCGAGGCAGGGAATGACGCGTTTGGAGAGCATGGGTTAAGCCTCCTGGCAGTAGGCGGCGAAATTGCGCAGCAGATGGAGTCCCGGACGGCCGCTTTTTTCCGGGTGAAACTGCACCGCCCAAAGGCCTTTCCGGCCGTGCACCGAGCAGAAGGGCAGACCGTATTCCGTGACGCCGAGGACGTACCCGGCTTCCGGCACGGGATAATAGCTGTGCACGAAGTAGAATTCCGATTCCTGGTCGATGCCGTCGAAGAGTTCGCAGGGCCGGGAAAGCGCCACCTTGTTCCAGCCCATATGCGGAATGCGGATGGGCAGCCCGTTTTCGTCGGTGAGCGACGGGCTGAACATGGCGCACGCGCCGGGCACGATGCCAAGCGCCTTGGTGTCGTTTTCCGGGCTGTAGTCGAGCAGGATCTGACAGCCCACGCAGATGCCGAGCAGCGGTTTGCCGGCGGCCACCTGTTCGGCCAAAAGTTTGTCCAGGCCCGTCGAGGTCAGCTCGTGCATGGCCTGGCCGGCCGCGCCCACACCCGGGAAGATGATGCCCGCCGCATCGGCTATGACCGAAGGATCTGCGGTGATGCGGCAAGGGATGCCCAGGTGGTCCAGCGCGCGGCGCACGCTGGTCTGGTTGCCGGCCTTGTAGTCCAAAATGGCAAGCATGGTCGCTCCTTTTTTTAATGCCTCCGGCGGCCAGGGGGAAACTTTTTGAAAAAAGTTTCCCCCTGGACCCTCTTCAAAAACTTTCAAAGGGAATCGGTAGTCACACCTGTCCCCGTGAAAAGTTTTTGGGGAGGGTGGGGGTCCGGGGGAGGGAACCCTTTTTTACAAAAAAGGGT